>DATAAG010000618.1:0-16134 GCA_036260235.1 Longimicrobium sp. | reverse complement strand
CCCCCCGCCCTGCCTCCGCGCCGCAGCCTGCTCGATGCCTCCCACCTGGCGCCGGGATGCAGTTCCCCCCCTCTCCCGGCGTAGTTTGCCGGGGGAGGGGGCCGGGGGGTGGGGGCCCCTGCCGGCGCAGCGGGATGTCCGTCGCCGCGCCTTTGCCCTTCCCCCCCTCTCCGCACGCAGTTTGTGCGGGGAGGGGGCCGGGGGGAGGGGCCCCATGACGCGCGTCCTGTTCGTCAACTCGGGGATCCTGGGGCACGCCTCGGTCGCGCGGCTCTTCCGCGAGGTGGCGGAACGGGATCCTTCCCTCCACGCCACGCACGTGGACCTGAGCGCGGAGCTGACCCCCGCCGAGCGCGCCCTCCGCCGCGTGATGTGCGCCGGGCCGGCGCCGGGCTCGTCCGCCGCGGCGGCGCTGGCGCTGCCGCGCTTCCGGCACGAGCTGCACGCCGGGGTGCAGGCGGCGCGGCGCATCCGGGCGCTGGAGCGGGCGGGGGAGGCGTTCGACGTCATCCACTTCCACACGCAGGCCACGGCGTACGCCAGCCTGCCGCGGATGCGCCGCACCCCCGCCGTCGTCTCCATCGACGCCACGCAGCGGCTGGCGAGCGCGGAGGCGCCGGCGGGGCTGGCGCGGCTGGACTACGCGCCCAACGCGGCGATGGACCGCCGCGTCTTTCGCGCCGCCGCCGCGATCACCGCCACCTCCCGCTGGGCCGCGGACGACCTGCTGCGCGACCAGCCGGCGCTGAAGGAGCGCGTGCACGTCATGCCGTACCCCGTGCCGCTGGAGGGCTTCGACGCGGGGTGGATCGACGAGCGCGCCGCCCGCCCGCCGGAGGGGCCGGTGCGCCTGCTCTTCATCGGCGGGGACTGGGCGCGCAAGGGCGGGCCGGAGCTGCTGGAGGCGTGGCGCGCGGGCGGCTTCGCGGAGCGGGCGGTGCTGGACGTGGTGACGGATTCGCCCGCCGTCACGCCGCTGGACGCCGGCGGACTGGCGGTGCACCGCGGCGTGCGCGCCTACACCCCCGCGTGGTTCGATCTCTGGCGCCGCGCGGACGTCTTCGCGATGCCCACGCGCGGCGAGGCGTTCGGGATGGTGTTCCAGGAGGCCGCGGCGGCGGGGCTCCCCGCCATCGGCACGCGCATCAACGCCATCCCGGAGATCGTGCAGCACGCCGCCACCGGCCTCCTCGTCCCCCCCGGCGATCCGCGCGCCCTGGCCGACGCGCTCCGCCGCCTGGTCGAGGACGCGCCGCTGCGCACGCGCCTGGGCCGTGCGGCGCGCGCCCGCATCGAGCAGATTGCTTCCATCGACCGCTATGGCGTCCGGCTGTCCGGCATTCTCTACGCGGCAAGTCTCCGCGCAACTCTGCCGCCGCGGTGACGAGCGCTTGCTGCGACCGAGTGGGGTAGATCAGTTTAAGGGTACCATCCTCGCCCAGGAGACGATCGAATGAACGAAATCATCTTTCTGGTAGAAGGAGCAGACGAGGGGGGCTTCATTGCTCGCGCGCTCGGTGCCTCCATCTTTCACGCAGGGTGATACGCTGCCGGAGCTTCGTGCCGCCGTTCGCGAAGCTGTCCGGTGTCACTTTGACGAAGGGGAGGCACCGAAGATCATCCGGCTGCACTTCACGCCGGAGGAGGTAATCGCTGCCTGAGGCTGCCTCGAGACCTTAGTGGCGCTGAACTGGCTCAAGCGCTGCGCATGACCCGCTTCGCGTAGGCCTGCTCGCCGGCATCCTGGACGACGTAGCTGCACACTTCCAGATCAGTCGCGACGATCTCCTCCACCGACTTTTCGGCTGACCAAACCTTCATCCTGCGGCTGTCCACGGCGAGAAAGCCGTCCCGAGCCCCAGGCGGATGGACACCTCAACGAGAACGCTTCGATGCACCGGTCTCCGATCATCCAATCCCTGCGCACCGCGCTCCTGTTCGCCCTCCTGGCCGCCTCGGCTGGCGGATGCGGCCGGGGCGGGAACGCATCCGACAGCGAAGGCACCGTCCTGGAGAGTGGCGTGGTCAGCTGGCGCCCCGCCACCCGGTCCGAGTACATGGCGATGCCGGACAGCGCGCGCCTGGACGTGCCGGGCTACGACGAATCGTTCGGCACGGAGAGAGGCGTGGCGGTGGAGGTGACGCTGCGGATCGACGGGATGCAGGGCGACAGCGTTCCGTTCGCGTACACCCTGCACGACGCCCGGAACAACCTGCCGTTCGTCAGCACCACGGTGCCGCTCAAGCCGGACGCGCCCCGGTGGAGCAGGCGGGGGTACGTCTGGGTCCCCGTGCCCGGGCCCGGGACCTACTACGTGCGGGTGATGCTCAACGACTCCACCGGCCGCAAAAACGACGGCCCGCGCACGCCGGACTTCACGATCCAGTAGGGAAACTACCGGTTGTACGGCTGCGCCAGGGCAAGGCCAGGCACATGCCGATCGTGCTTCACGTTGAACGTGCAGAGGGTCGCGCCCTGTCCGACCGCCGTCGCCGCGATCAGCGCATCGATCAGCCCCAGGCTGTGGGACAGGTGCAGCGCAACCAGGTCGGAGAGTGCCCGCGCGCAGTCGGCTTCGGTAGGCCAGATCACCGGGAAGGGAGCCACCAGCGTGCGCGCGTTCCGGAGCTCGCGAGCGTTGCGCGCGGCGTGAACGAGCTCCATCACGACCAATCCCGGAACCGCCAGCGGCTGCGTCTGGGTGGTGAACCAGGCAACAGCGGGTGGATGGCCGCGCGGAACGTCGATGAGAACGTCCGTGTCGAGGCAGGTACACGGCCTACGCGCGGCGGCGGTTCTGGTTCCGCTCGCGCAGCTCACGTGCGAACGAGACTGGATCGTCGATGTCCGCGCGGCTGCCGATGACACCCTCACGGGTCCAGTACTCGATGAGCTCCTCACCGGTCAGAGGCGTGTTGGCGACGGAAGGCCGGGTGCGGCTGCTCGCAAGCACGCGGAGCGCGTATTCGGCCAGCGGCAGGCCGAGGCGCGCCGCCTCCCGGGAGAGCTCCTTCTCGAGCTCCGTCGGCAAATCGAGCGTGATGGTCACGGGTCTCTTCGTCGTGGGGTGGTCACACTGCAAAGCTAACACTCGGGCCGATGCCTGCGCGACACCTGCTGCGAACCCCGTGCTCACGCGCGACGAGGGGCTCGCCGCCCAGCACGCACCCTGCCCGTTCTTGTCCGCGAAGGCGGACAGCGTGATGTTGTAGCCGCGATTCCAATCGCTTTCCCCCACGCCACGATTTCCGATCCCCGTCCCGCGACACCCCCGGCCGATGCCCGACGACGTCCACACCGCCGAAGGCCACGCCTACCGCCGCCGCTCGCCGCTGGAGGCGGTGGGCGCGGTGGTGTCGCGGCTGGTCCCCGAGAGCGGGCTGCGGCGCCGGCTCGTCTCGCTCTACCGGACAGCGCTGGGCGGCGGGGGCGGCATCGCCAGCACGCTGCCTGGCGGCGAGACGGTGCGGGTGTTGCCGGAGTACCGCTTCATCGGCTGGAACCCGGTGGAGTACGCCGCCTTTCGCGCCGCCGCGGCGCCCGGCGGCATCGCGCTGGACGTGGGCGCCAACGTGGGCGCCTACGCGCTGCTGCTGGGGATGTGGATGCGCCCCGGCGGCCGGGTGTACGCCTTCGAGCCGTCCCCGCCCGCGTTGGACGGGCTGCGGCGGCACGTGGAGATGAACGGGCTGGCCGGCGTCGTGCACCCGGTGGCGGCCGCCGTCTCGGACCGGGCCGGGACGGCCGCGCTGGCCGGCGTGGACCGGCAGGGCACCAGCAGGCTCGCACAGGCGGCGGGGGAGGGGACACGGACCGTGGAGACGATGACGATCGACGACTTCTGCGCGCGCGAGGGGATCGCGCCCACGTTCATCAAGATCGACGTGGAGGGGTGGGAGCTGGAGGCGCTGCGCGGCGCTCGCGAGACCATCGCCCGCGGGGGCGGCGGGCTGGCGCTCTTCGTGGAGATGCACCCCACCGTGTGGCGCGAGCGCGGGCTCTCGGCGGACGACGTGCGCGCGGAGCTGGCGCGGCAGGGGCTGCGCGCCGTGCCCCTGCGCCCGGTGCCGGACCCGTGGGTGCTGGAGGGGGAGTGCCTGCGGCTGGAGCGTGCCGCGTGAGCCCGCGCACCCGGCGCGGCACCGCGCAGGCCGGCTTCCCGGAGCAGCGGGCCCCCTGGCTCTTCGCCGCCGTCCTCCTCACCGTCCTCGTCGCGGCGATCGTGATGGTGCGCGGGCCGTACGGCCGCCCCATCGCGCCGTTCGGCGCGATCCTCCGCACGCTGGGGCTCCTGCTGCTGGCCGCCATCCCGCCGGCCGCCATGGCGTGGGCGTGGAAGCGGCTCCCGCGCTGGGGGCGGCGCATCGCCCCCATCCCCATCGGCGTGCTGACGGTGCTGCTGGCGCTGCTGGCCCTGGCGCACTTCGACATCTACTGGGAGCGCGTGCGGATGGGCCGCGACCCCGCCCGCATGGCCGCCGCGGCCTTCGCGCGGGAGGACACGCGCTTCTGGGCGGTGGAAGACTCCACCAACGACATCCAGGCGCCGCCCATCGTCAACCGCTGCCTCATCAACCGCTACGGCATCGACGTCCTTCCCGGCACGGGCGGGATGACGGTGAACGCCGCGCACCGCCGCTACCGCGCCCGCGCCGCCGAGCGCGCGCGGCGCTACAACGAGGTGATGATCCAGCGGCTGCGCATCCCGCAGGAAGAGGTGCGCCGCGTGGCGGCCGCGTACTGCCCCGACTGACCCGACCGGTGCGCATCCTCTTCGCCAACGACGGCATCGGTGACGCGGGCGGGGTGCAGAACTACCTGGCCGCGGTGATGCCGGCGCTGGCGGCGCGGGGGCACGGCGTCGCGCTGCTGCACCTGGACCCGCCGCGGCCGGACGCGCCGTCGCCGGCGCCGGAGGGGACGCCGCACTTCGGGATGGCGGAGCGGGGGATGGAGGCGGCGCTCGCCGCGGCGCTGGCGTGGGGGCCGGAGCTGGCGTTCGTCCACAACATGCGCCCGCTGGAGGTGGACCGCCGCCTTGCCGCCGCCCTGCCGGCGGTGAAGTTCATGCACGGCTACTTCGGTACGTGCGTCAGCGGCCAGAAGGCGCACCTCTTTCCCTTCCCGCAGGTGTGCGCAAAGCCGCTGGGGCCCGGCTGCATCCCCATCTACGCCACCCGCCGCTGCGGGCGGATGCGGCCGGGGTACGTGGCGGAGGGCTACCGCTGGGCGAACGAGCAGAACGGCCTGTTCGGCGGATACGCCGCCCTCGTCACCGCCAGCCGCCACATGCGCGACGAGTACGTGCGCAACGGCGCGCCGGCGGAGCGCGTCCACGCCATCCCCCTCTTCCCCACGATCAGGGGCGGTCCCGCTTCGCCGCCTGCCGGCTTCCACGTCCTCTTCCTCGGCCGCATGACGCCGATCAAGGGCGGCGACGTCCTCCTGCGCGCGGTGGCGGACGCGTCCGCGCGCCTCGGCCGCCGCGTCCCGGTGACGATGGCGGGGGACGGGCCGCAGCGCGCCGCGTGGGAGCGGCTGGCGGCGCGGCTGGGGGTGGACGCCGCGTTCACCGGCTGGGTGGACGACGACGCCCGCGCCGCCCTCTTCCGCGCCGCCTCCGTCCTGGCGGTGCCCAGCGTCTGGCCGGAGCCGTTCGGGCTGGTGGGGCTGGAGGCGGGCGTGTTCGGCGTGCCGTCGATCGCCTTCGATGTGGGCGGGATCGGCGACTGGCTCACGGACGGCGTGAACGGCTGGCTCGTTCGCGGCCACACGCCGAAGGCATCGGACTTGGCGGACGCGCTGGTGCGCGCCGCCAGGGAGCCGGAGGCGCTGGCGCGGATGCGCGCCGGCGCGCGCGCGGCGGCGGAGCGGATGTCGCTGGCGCGGCACGTGGACGCGCTGGAGCGCGTGCTCGCCGGCGCCGCGGCACCGGCCGTGGCGGGATGAGCGCGCCCGTCTGGCACCTGCTCACGGGCGAGCTGGCGCGCGGCGGCATCGGCGACTACACGCGGCTGCTGGCGGACGCGCTGGCGGATGCCGGCCGCCAGGTGCACGTCTGGTCGCCGGACGCCGCGGAGGCCATCCTCCGCCGCGCCGCCGCGCACCCGGTGCGCGGCGTGGGCCGGGCGGCGCTGCGGGAGCTGGGCGCGGCGCTGGACCGCTTTCCCGCCCCGCGGCGGCTGCTGGTGCAGTACGCGCCCCAGGCGTGGGGAATGCGCGGGATGAACGTCCCCTTCTGCCGCTGGGTCCTCGCCCGCCGCCGCGCCCGGGACGACGTGCGGGTGATGTTCCACGAGCCGTACTTCCCCTTCGGGTGGCAGGGGCCGCAGCGCAACCTGCTGGCGGCGGTGAACCGGTGGATGGCGCGCGACCTTCTCCGCGCCAGCACCCGCGCCTACGTCTCCACCGCCGCGTGGGAACGGCTGCTGCGCCCGCTGGCGCCGGCGGGCCTGTCGCTCGACACGCTCCCCATCCCCTCTACCATCCCTTTCGTGGACGATCCGAATCGCGTCGCCGCGCTGCGCCGGGAGCTTTCGGAGGAGGGACGGCGGCCGGTCTTCGTCCACTTCGGCACCTACGGCGGGATGATCGCGCCGATGCTGGCCACCGCGCTGGGGAAGGTGATCGCGAGACGGCCGGACGCGGTCATCCTCCTTCTCGGCAGCGGCGGCCCCGGGTTCGCCGCACGGCTGCGCGCGAAGGATCCGCGCTTCGCGAACGCGCTCCTGGCTCCCGGCCGGCTCCCCGCCGAAGACGTTTCGTTGCACCTGCAGGCGTCCGACATCGCCCTCCAACCCTACCCGGACGGCGCCGACACGCGCCGGACGAGCTTGATGGCCTGCCTGGCGAACGGGGTCCCGACGATCACCACGCGCGGCCGATTCACCGATGCCTTCCTCCGGGAGCCGTTGCCCCTTGTGCTGGTTCACGCCTCCAGGCCGGAGTTGATGGGCAGCGACGTCATCGAGGAATACCGTCCCGCGGACCGGGCACTGCTCGGGGTGGAGATCCGCGCGGTCTACCTGGAGCACTTCTCCATCGAGCACACCGTGGCGCGGCTGCTGGCGGACGAGGGCGGGGAATGAGGATCCTGCTCGTGGGCGACTACCCGCCGGACCCGCGGCTGGGCTCGGCCAAGGTCTACTACAAGCTGCGGGAAGAGTTCGCAGCGCTGGGGCACGACTGCGACCTGCTGATGGGGCCGGAGATCGGCGCGCGGCCGGCGAACTGGCGCGTGCGGCAGACGATCTCGCCCTGGCTGGCGGACCGCGCCATCCGCCGCGCCTTTCGTGAGCGCGGCCCGTACGACGTGGTGGACGTGGCCAGCGCGGAAGGGCTGGTCTTCGCCGCGCGCCACCCCGGCTTCGCGGCCGGGCCGGCCGTCGTCGCGCGCTCTCACGGGCTGGAGCACCTGAACTACCGCCGCACGCTGGACGACGCCGCGGAGGGGCTGGTGCGGAAGGGGTGGACGCGGCGCATCTGGTATCCCGCCGTGCGGCTGACGCAGGTGGCGGCCGCGGCGCGCCGCGCGGACGCGCTCATCGTCCTGAACCCCGGCGACCGCGCCTTCGCGGTGGACGCGGGGTGGCAGCCGCCGGGGGGCGTGCACGTGGTCCCGCACGGCGTCTCCGCCCGGTTCCTGGCGGACGCGCCGCCGCCGGATGCGCCGCGGGGCGGGGGAGTGCTCTTCTGCGGATCGTGGGACCTGGTGAAGGGCGCGCCCTACCTGGCCCGCGCCATGGCCCTGCTCGCCGCCGCCGGCGAGGCGCCGCGGCTGACCATCCTGGGCCCCGGCCTCCCGGAAGACTCCGTCCTCGCGTCGTTCGAGCCTCAGGCGCGCCCGTTCGTCCGGGTGATTCCGCGCGCGCCGGAGGAGGAGGTGATGCGCCACTACCGCGAGCACGACGTGCTGGTGGCGTGCAGCACCTACGAGGGGTTCGGGATGGTGGTCGTCGAGGCGATGAGCCAGCGCCTTCCCGTCGTCGCCACCCCCGTGGGCTGCGCGCCGATGCTGATCGCGGATGGCGCGAACGGCCTGGTCGTCCCCCCGCGCGACCCCGCCGCCCTGGCCGCCGCCCTGCGCCGGGTGATGGCGGAACCGGAGTTGCGGCGGACGATGGGCGCCCGCGCCGCCGACTCCGTGCGCCACCTCACCTGGCGCGCCACCGCCGAGCGCACCGTCGAGGTCTACGAAGGAGCCGGCGCCGCCCTGAAAGGCTGATCATCGGATCGGTGCAAGGAATCCAGCAGCCGTGTTGTTTTCCTGAGAGTATGTTCAAGGATTCTGGCTCCTCATTGGAGCGCCCTTGTTTTCCTGAGGGAGTGCACACCCGGAACCGCAAGCTACACCACCGTTTGCGCGCGACCGAAGGATCTGCTCCCGGCCACGACGGGGCCGGATGCCAGGCTGCGATCCAGGCTCCTCGGTTCTGCCGGCCGGATCCTTCGGTCGGCGCCAAAGTGCCTGCGTAGCAGCGGGTTCGGAGCGACGCCTCCCTCAGCCTCAGGACAACAGGCTCCGGGGAGATTCTCAAACACACTCTGAGGGAGGCGCCGCGCTGAACCGCCCGTGCGACGAGCCTGGGGCGCCGACCGAAGGATCTTGCCGGCAGAACCAGGGGGCCGGTCCCACGTTCGGACACCGCCCCCGCGGTAGGGAGAGTAGATCCTTCGGTCGGCGCCATGGCTCCATGCCGCACGCCCGATTCGCGCGGCGCCTCCCTCAGGAAAACAATTGCTTGTTGAAGGGAAACGTTGCATCGAGAATCCGCTCGACTCACGCACTCACGCACTCACGCACTCACGCACTCACGCACTCACGCACTCACGCACTCACGCACTCACACCCATGGAACCCCGCATCTCCTTCATCACCCTGGGCGTCTCCGACCTCGCCCGCGCCGCGAAGTTCTACGACGAGGTGCTGCGCCTGCCGCGCAAGCCCACGCCGCCGTCGGTGGTGTTCTACGAGATGGGAAAGACGTGGCTGGCGCTGTGGCCGCGCGAGGAGCTCGCCGCGGACGCCGGCGTGCCGAACACGCCGCCGTGCTTTCCGGGCTTCAGCCTTGCGCACAACGTGCGGTCGGCGGAGGAGGTGGATGCGCTGCTGGCGGAGGTGGAGGCCGGCGGCGGGCGCATCCTCAAGCCCGGCCACCGCGCCGACTGGGGCGGCTACACCGGCTACTTCGCGGACCCGGACGGCTTTCTGTGGGAAGTCGCCTGGAACCCCCACTTCCCCCACGTCTGACCGAAAGGCGGTGGCACGATGGACGGTCCGTTCCCCAACCGCGTGGAAAGCGGCACCCTGCGGCGCTGGATCCTCCGCGCCTTCATGATCGGCCTGGCCGCGGGCGTGGCGGTGGCGATCGCCGCGCTGGTGAACTGAGGCCCCGCCGATCGCCGGACTCGGACGGCCGCGGATGAGCGGCCGCGCGTCGCGGCTGCTGCTGGCGGCCATCTTCGTGTTCTCGGGGGTGATGCACTTCGTCATCCCCGCGAGCTACGAGCGGATCATGCCGCCCTGGCTGCCGCTGCACCGTCCACTCGTCTACCTGAGCGGCGTGCTGGAGATCTCGGGCGGCGTGGGGCTGCTGATCGAGCGCACGCGCCGCGCGGCCGGCATCGGCCTGGTCCTGCTGCTGATCGCCGTCTGGCCCGCCAACCTGCAGATGCTGCGGAACGCGCAGGCCGCGGACCGCCCCGCCCCCGAGCAGGCGCTCCTGTGGCTGCGCCTGCCGCTGCAGCTCGTCCTGATCGCGTGGACGTGGCGCGTGTCCCGCCCGCACGGCCGCGGACCTCGGTTTCGGATCGGCGGATCAGGTTCCCAGCGCCCGGGTCCATGAAGCGCGCCATTCCTCCAGGGAGCGGCCGGTGAGCTCGCGGTAGGCGGCTTCCGTGTCTTCCGCGCGGTAGAGGCGGATGAACGTGGGGATGTCGATCTCGTCCAGCAGGTGCTGGACGAACGAGCGGGTGAGCAGGTAGAACGCGGAGCGCATCTCCGGCGCCTCGGCGTTCGTGATGGAGGGGTCCGTGGCGCCGGACCGGCCGATCCACGGCAGGACGGCCGTGCCCACGCCGCGCGAAAGCACGTCCGCCGCCGCCGAATCCACCTCCGCGCGCGGCCCCGGGCCAAAGACGCCGGAGTTGTATCCCACCCCCTCCTCCGCCAGCCTCCCCTCCACGTACGACGCGAACCCCTCCCGCAGCGAGTGCGAACCGAACCGCCAGAGCACGATGTGCGTCAGCTCGTGCAGGTATGGCGCGGCGCGGCGGCGCACCCGCTGCGGGTTCAGGTACAGGTACGGCCGCGTGTAGCGCGGATGCGCGTATCCGCCGTACACGTGCGACACGGTCACGCGTCCGCTCACGAACACGTGCACCACGGAGTCCCCGTAGTGCGCGCGGTCCAGGCGCTCGCCCGTCAGCCGTTCGATGGCCGCCACGCCGGCGTCCAGCTCCTGCGCGAACGCCCGCGCCTCCTCCTCCGGGAGCGCGTCCAGCTGCGCCCAGAGGACCACGCGTGGCGTGCGGTGCGGCTGCACCTCCGCCATCAGCCGCGCCGCGATCGCCGAATCCGCCGCCGCGGAGTCCTGCGCCGCCCCCGGCCGGGCGGCCGCCACGGCCACCGCCGTCATCACCCGCACCATCGTTCCGCGCGTCATCGTCGCTCCGTCCGGAGAGCTGGTTCCACAGGTCGTCCCGTTCAAGCAGGCGGCGAGAAGGTACACCGGTTCCCCAGGAGGTCCAACAGGTCACCTGACCCGGTCGGCGCTGGGCGCGGAGCGTCGGAGCGCGGTCCCTTGTGGAACCCGCCTCCGGGGGCGATTGTATCCGGCTCTCCCGAGTCCGCATCGATCGTAACCCGAAGAACCACAAGCGTATGCAACGCAACCTGTTCGCCCGGCTGGGCGTGCTGGCGGCGCTGGGCGCGGCGGCGTGCTCGCCGCCGGTGGGCCCGCCGCCGCCCGACGTCCCGGCGCCGGTGGAGCAGCCCGACGGCGCGGCGACCCCGCAGGAGGCCGCCGAGTTCATCGCCGAGACCGAGCGCGAGCTGGCGCAGCTGAACCTGCGCGCCAACCGGGCCGGCTGGGTGGCCGCCACCTACATCACCCCCGACACCGAGGCCATGTCGGCCGAGGCGGCCAGTAACCTGGCCGTCGCCATCCAGCGCCGCGCCCTGGCCGCCCGCCGCTTCGACCGGCTGCCGCTGGCGCCGCCGCAGCGCCGCAAGCTCGACCTGCTCAAGCTGGCGCTCACCGCGCCCCCGCCGGGGAATCCGGAGGAAGCCGCGGAGCTCACCCGCACCCAGGTGAGCATGGAGGCGGACTACGGCCGCGGGCAGTACTGCCGCCCCGGGGGCGAGTGCCTGGACATCGGCGAGGCGTCGCGGATCATGGCGGCCAGCCGCGACCCGGCGGAGCTGCTGGACGTCTGGCAGGGGTGGCACCGCGTGGGCGCGCCCATGCGCGACCGCTACACGCGCTTCGTGGAGCTCAGCAACAGGGGCGCGCGCGAGCTGGGGCACCCCAACACCGGCGCCATGTGGCGCTCGAAGTACGAGATGCACCCCGACACCCTGGCCGCCGAGGTGGACCGCCTGTGGGAGCAGGTGCGCCCGCTGTACGAGTCGCTGCACGCCTACGTCCGCGCGCGGCTGGTGGAGCAGTACGGGCCGGGCGTGGTGCCGCCGGACGGGATGATCCCCGCGCACCTGCTGGGGAACATGTGGGCGCAGGAGTGGGGGAACGTCTACCCCCTGGTCGCGCCGCGGAACGCGCCGGGCGCCGGGTACGACCTGACGGAGCTCATCCGGGCGAAGAACCTGGACGCGGTGCAGATGACGCGCTTCGGCGAGCGCTTCTTCACCTCGCTGGGGATGGACCCGCTGCCGCAGACCTTCTGGGAGCGGTCGATGCTCACCCAGCCGCGCGACCGCGACGTGGTGTGCCACGCCAGCGCCTGGGACGTCGACGACCAGGAGGACGTGCGCATCAAGATGTGCATCGAGCCCACGGGCGACGACTTCATCACCATCCACCACGAGCTGGGGCACAGCTTCTACCAGCGCGCGTACCGCAACCAGCCGCACCTCTTCCGCGGCGGCGCGCACGACGGCTTCCACGAGGCCATCGGCGACGCGGTCGCGCTGAGCATCACCCCCGAGTACCTGGTGCAGGTGGGGCTGCTGGACCGCGCCCCCACCACGGCGGCCGACACCGCGCTCCTGCTGCGCCAGGCGCTGGACAGGGTGGCGTTCCTTCCCTGGGGGCTGCTGGTGGACAAGTGGCGCTGGGGCGTGTTCAGCGGGCAGATCACCCCCGCCAACTACAACGCCGCCTGGTGGGAGCTGCGCAACCGCTACCAGGGCGTGGCCGCGCCGGTGGCTCGCACGGAGGCGGACTTCGACCCGGGCGCCAAGTACCACATCCCGGGGAACACGCCGTACATGCGCTACTTCCTGGCGCGCGTCCTCCAGTTCCAGTTCTACCGCGCGCTCTGCCGCGAGGCCGGATACACCGGCCCGCTGCACCGCTGCTCGTTCTACGGGAGCGAGGCCGCCGGACAGCGCCTGGAGCGCATGCTGCAGGCGGGGATGAGCCAGCCGTGGGAGGAGACGCTCTTCCAGATGACCGGCGAGCGGCGGATGGACGCCGGCGCGCTGCTGGAGTACTTCGCCCCGCTCAGGGCGTGGCTGGACCGCCAGAACCAGGGCAGGCCCATCGGCTGGTGACGGCCGGTTCAGGCGTGTGATTCGGGGCGCCGGGGTCACACTCCGGCGCCCCGGCGCGTTGTTCAGGTGCCCGTCCCTGCGGTTCGCTTTGCTAGAAGGTCTGACATGTTCGGATTCCTTGCCCTGCTCGGCGCGCTGTGGACGGCGCCGCCGTGCGAAACCGGCTTCTGCATGTGCGCGGTGCGGGAAGACGTGGCCACCGAGCTCGCGGAGGCGCACGCCGTCTTTACCGGACGGGTGGTCGCCGTGGGCGACACGGTGGTCGGTGACGGACACTTCCCGGGGCCGCGCGTGCGGCAGGTGACGCTGCGCGTGGATCGCGCGTGGAAGGGCGTGGACTCCAGCACCGTGGTTGTGGTCACCGGGATGAGCGACGGGTCCTGCGGCTTTCGTTTCCGGCGCGGGGCTTCGTACCTGGTGTTCGCACACGCAGCGGACGACGGGTCGCTGGTCACCGGCCTCTGCGACCGCACCAGCCGCCTCTGGCGCGCCGCCGGCACTCTTCGCGCGCTGGGCGAGCCCGCGCGGCGCTGGCCCCGCTGATTCTGATCCTGATACCAGATCCGGAAAAAGACTTATCCTCACACGGAGTCAACGGAGTCAACGGAGTTCGCCCGTGCCGTTCTCGATTTCCCCGGCGTGTGGCAGGGTTTGGAAGGTGGTACGAGGTGGTACGAGAAAACTCCGTTGACTCCGCTGACTCCGTGTGAGGCCCCATTCTTTTTCAGGATTCGGTATGAGCGCCGTGGCGAAAGAGCCGGCTCCCTCACGAGAGCCGGCTCATTTCACGTGGCTACCAGCCGCCGCCGGTGGAGCAGGCGCGCAGCATCACGTTCAGCAGGATGGTGAGGACGATGGAGGCGATGATGCTGAACAGGCACCCGGCGGATCGGACTTGCATGCGCATGGGGTTCTCCACGGTGGTCGGCGGATCGCGAAGGCGCCGCACCCGGGCAGCAACCATGCCCGCCGCACACCAGCCGTTTGTTCGCCGTTCACAACCGTTGTCTTCCTGAGGAAGCGCCACCCGGACTTTGCGGATGCACCATTGCTGCGCGCGACCGAAGGATCTACTCGCCCAACTGCGGGCTGGCCTCCGCGCGTGGAGCCAGCCCCCGGTTCTGTCGGCAAGATCCTTCGGTCGGCGCCAGGGTGGGGAGTAAACGCAAGATGGGCGCAGCGCCTCCCTCGGGAAAACAATTCGCCTGGGAATCGAACGGGCCGGGGACGATCATCGTCCCGGGCCCGTTGCTCTTCCACGCCCCCGCGCCCTCCGCGTGAGACTAGCCCTGTCTGGCCTGTGCGAGGAAGTACTCGCGGATGTAGCCTACGGGGATCGTCCCCTGCCGCATGAGCCGCTCGTGGAAGTCGCGCGCGCTGTAGCGGCTGCCGCGGGCCTGCCGGTACGCCTCGCGCAGCTCCTGGATGGCGTTCTTCCCCAGGTTGTAGGTGATGGCCTGCGTGGGCCACTTGCTGTAGCGGTACATCGCCCGCTGCGCGCCCTCGCACACGGCGCGGGCGGTGGCGTCCGTCTCCGCCCGCGCGCAGGCGTTTGGGAAGAAGTTCACGTTGGCGGTGAAGTAGTCCACCGCCTGGTCGAAGGTCATCCGCCCCGTGTGGATCCCCACGTCCACCACGATGCGCACCGCGCGCAGCAGCTGCCCCTGCAGCTCGTACAGGTACTCGGCCGGCGTGTAGAAGCCGTAGGGCCGCCCCGGCGCCGGCTCGCTCATCAGCTCCTCCGCGTACAGCCCCCACCCCTCCGCGGCCATGGAATCCTGCCACATGGACGCCGAGTCCTCCACCGCCCCCGGCGTGAGCCAGCGGATGTTGCTGATCCCGCGGGCGTTCTGCGTCATGAACTTGTAGTGCCAGTCGTGCCCCGGGAACCCTTCGTGGATGGCCGTGTCCGCCACCGAGGCGCGGTTGTTCAGCCGCAGCGCCGCCGGGTCGTTCCCCGTGGGCGTCAGGTAGAAGCGGCCCACGCCGGACTGCTTGAAGGGCGGCGCCGCGTAGTACGCCGCGTCGATGGTGCTGCGCAGCACCGGCGGGGTGGGGTACACGTCCAGCCGGTACTCCGCGGGGATGTCGAAGAGCTGGCGCTCGCGGCCGTACTGCACCGCGCGCCGCCCCGCCTCCACGTACCACTGCAGCAGCTCGTCGTCGTTGGCCGGCGAGTCGCTCCCCAGGTGCTCCATCACCGCGCGCACCCCCGCGTTCTTCTGCTCCGCCGTGCCGAACGGCAGGTTCAGCCCCGCCTCGCGCGCCACCTCTTCCGCCACCTGGTAGATGCGCCCCTGGTACAGCGCCACCTGCTGGTGCCCGTACTCGAAGAGCTCCGCCGCGCTGCGCGTCTCGCGCAGGTTGTTGCGCACCCGCCACTCGTACTCCCGCTCGCCCACGGCAAAGCGGTCGGTCTGGTCGTCGCGAAAGTGCATCTCCAGCCACGCCGCGAAGCCCGCGTAGCTGTCGGCGGCGCGCAGGGCCGTGGCGCTCACGTACTGCAGCAGCTGCGCGGCGAAGGGGCGGTCGCCCATGTAGCGCGCCGCCAGCTCCGGCAGCGTCTGGCGGAAGTACTCGGCGTTGCTCCGGCTGCCCGCGATGCCGTCGCGCTGCACCATCCGCCAGTCGGGCCTGTTCCCGGACTGCATGCCGGCCTGCAGGTTGAAACGGGCGGCCGTCACGTACCCGGGAATCTCGCCCAGCCGCGCGATCAGAAGCTCCCACTCCGCCTGCGTCCCCAGCATCCCGCCCCCCACGTCCGTCATCTGCTGGATCTGCCAGTCGATGCCGCGGAACGGCTCCGCCACGTAGGTGTCCACCGACCGCTCGTGGTAGCGCAGCTCCTCCAGCTGGTGGAGGATGAAGTTGAGCTGCGCCCCCATCACCGCGTGGTCGATCGCCTCTTCCGGCGAGAGCGTGGCGGGGTCGATGCGCGCGTGCTCGTCGCGGATCTCGTGGTAGAACGCGCGCTCCGCCGCCAGCGCCGCCGGGCGGTAGTCGCGCAGCTGGGCGTTGATGTCGCGCAGCTCCGGGCTGTACGCGTCGCCGCCCAGGTAGGTGGCGGTGACGGGGTTGAACTGGAGCACCCGCACGAAGTAGCGGTCGCGCAGCTGCGCGAACCGCGACGGCTGTCCGCCGTGGCGCGCCAGGGCCTGCAGCCCGTCCAGGTGCGGAAGGATGCCGAAGGCCAGCGCGGCCTGCGCGCCGTGGCCGAGGAAGGTGCGTCTGTCCACGGAAGTCCGGGGTGTGGAGAGGGGTGTACCGCGTCCGGATGGATGCGCTGAATCCTGCCACCCGGCGCGCGGCCACACAAGTGGCGTCATCCCCCGGTTCAGCGACTTCAGTCGCTGGAGCCCTGCACAACGAGAGCGGGCCGGCATCCAGGGGATGCCGGCCC
>DATAAG010000617.1:0-4227 GCA_036260235.1 Longimicrobium sp. | reverse complement strand
CGCCTAAAGGCGAAGGCTTGTGACCTGGTGTATGGAAGTCAAAGAGATTCGGCGCGATCTTGTGCGCGTACAACGCGCCACAGGCAGGCAAAAGTGGACCGCCCCGCGCGATGGCGGGAGGTGGTAATCATCCACTCCGTTTGCGCCTGCGGTGGATGTACGTGCCGTGGCGGGGATCTGGTGCGGGAGAGTACGCCGGAGTGATTCCCGAAGCGGGGCAAGTGTGCACCACGTACTTCTTTACGCACACCCATCCCAAACTCTTGCGTCTTCGGGAAATCTTCGGTATCTTTCACGCGTGGATGTGACCGGCAGCACCTTTCGGAACACCTTGGGAAGGAAGTCAGATGAACGCGAGCGATCCCCGGAGCGCCACCACGAAGCACCTGCGCGAGACGGCAGCGGCGCGCGTGGAGAACACGTCGCTCCGCAGCGTGGCGCGCGAGATCGGAATGAGTCCCACGGGGCTGAAGAAGTTCCTGCAGGGGACGGCACCGTACTCGCCCACGCTGCGGCGCCTGCGCAGCTGGTACGTGCAGTATGCGGCGGTGCAGCAGGGACACGTGGGGCTGGAGGACGCGTACGCGGCGCTCAACGTGCTGGTGCACGACCTGCCGCCGGACCCGCGCCGCGACACGGCCGCGTGCCTGATGGAGTGCCTGGGCCGCGGCTACGACCAGAGCGGCAAGGCGCAGCCGGCGTGGATGTCGGAGCTGCGCTCGCGCTTCGCGGACGGCCAGGGCGACGCAGAGTAGAGGTCAGGCGCTTTCCACGGGGCGGGCGCGCGCGGCGGCTGCGGCCGGTCGCCCCCGCCCCGTCTCGTCCTGCATGCGCCGCACGCCCCACGCGCACAGCAGCAGGCTGAGCACCGCCGCCCCCGCGGCGGGCGCCGCCCACGCCCACCCCTTGCGGGTGGGGTCGAAGTCCGGGAACGCCGTCCCGAACGCCACCACCCCTCCGTTCCACGCCACGTGCAGCGCCACCCCCGCCCAGATGGAGCGGGTGGCGTATACGGCGTGCCCCAGCACCAGCCCCGCCGCCAGCCGCACCGGCACGTAGTCCGCCTGCATGTGGGCCAGGGCAAAGAGCAGCGCGGTGAGCGGGATGGCCATCTCGGCGCCCAGGCGGCGCTCCAGCGGGCGCTGGATCCAGCCGCGGAAGGCGAACTCCTCCATCACCGGGCCCACCAGGATGGCCAGCAGGTAGAACGCGGCCTCGCCGCCCGGCTGCTGGATGAACTTCTGCACCTCCTCCCCGAGCTCCACCTCCGCCGCCAGCCCCAGCGCCAGCAGCGCGCACCACAGCCCCAGCGACAGCCCCACCATCCCGGGCGCCGTCACCAGCAGCCACGGCCACGCCCGCCCCACCGGCCGCACCCGCGAGCGGGCCCGCACCCGCGCGCCCCGGCGGGTGGGAAAGGCGTAGACGTACAGGAACAGGCCAAGGAGCACCACCATCCCCACGATCGCCGCGGGGGGCGGAAGCTGGAAGAGCGCGGCCAGCGGGAACCACCAGAGGAGCCACGTCAGCAGCCCGCCCGCCGCGGCGGCCAGGCTGGTGCCCACGCGATAGGATCGGGTGCTGCGCGGGTCCTCGCTCACGCTTCGCCGGGGTGGGGTTCGGGGGAGGGAAGGAGTGCGTATCCACCTGAAACGTAACGGCTTCGGCGGATGGGCGACAGCGCGGGTGCTGGAGCGTGCGTGCCTGGCGTTGTAGATTGCCGGCCTGGACCCTTTCACCCGGCAGGAGCGCCATGCCCGCAGTCCCGTTCGACCGCCTTCCCGACGACGCCCGCCTGTGGGTGTTCGCCGCCGCGCGCCCGCTCGACGACGAGCAGCAGCGCGCGCTGCTGGCGCGCACCGACGCCTTCCTGGACCGCTGGGCCGCGCACGGCGCCCCCGTGGTGGGCGGGCGGGAGCTGCGCCACGGCCGCTTCCTTCTCGTGGGCGCGGACGAGCGGGCCACCGGCGTCTCCGGCTGCTCCATCGACACCCTGTTCCGCGCCCTGGGCGAGCTGGAGGGGGAGATCGGCGTGCCGCTGCGGGACGCCTCTCTCGTCTTCTACCGCGACCCGTCAGGCCAGGTGCAGGCGGAGCCGCGTCCCGCGTTCCGCGAGCGCGCCCGCGCGGGCGAGGTGGGCGAGGAGACGGTCGTCTTCGACAACACCGCCGCCACCGTGGGCGACGTGCGCGCCGGCCGCTGGGAAAAGCCCCTGCGCGACTCCTGGCACGCCCGCGCCTTCGGCGTCGGCGCTCCAGCCGCGTCGTAGGCTTGCCGACTATTCCCTGTTCCCTGTTCCCTGTTCCCTGTTCCCTGTTCCCTGTTCCCTGTTCCCTATTCCCTGCCGTTCGATGCCGACCCTGATCCCCGCCCCCACCGTCATCGAAGCCGCGGGCAACAAGCCCAAGCGGATCGAGGAGTACGCCGGCCGCGTGAACACCGGGCACGCGGAGGTGAGCGTGGCGCGGATGCAGTCGCCGGAGGGATGGGTGGAGCCGGGGCAGCGGCCGGAGTTCCTGGAGGTGACGGTGGTGCTGCGCGGGATGCTGCGCGTGGAGCACGAGGGCGGCGCGCTGGAGGTGCGCGCCGGCCAGGCCGTGGTGCAGCACCCGGGCGAGTGGGTGCGCTACAGCACGCCGGAGGCGGGCGGCGCGGAGTACGTGGCCGTCTGCCTTCCCGCCTTCTCCCCCGACACCGTCCACCGCGACCCGTCGTGACGGATGCGCGCGGAGGCCCGGCTCCGGCGGTCGATGCCGATTGCGATCTGAACCGGTGATCACCCACACCGCGCCTGAAGCGACTGAAGTCGCCGCTGGAAATTCGCGAAGTCCGCCTGCGCGGACTGCTCCTGCCGCATGTTGGTGTGTGCACAGAGGCAGTCCCCGAGCAGGTGAAGCCCCGTTCCGCGAGCGCCAGCGAGCGGAGACGGGGCTTATGGCTGTCCCAGCGGCGGCTTCAGCCGCTCAGGCGCGGGGCCGGCCCTGCGACCGTTGCCTGTCCCCTCTGCCGTTGCAGGCTATTCCCTGTCCCCTATCCCCTGTCCCCTATTCCCTCCCTCGCCGTCCGGTCCAAACCTTGTATCGCCCCCGCGCCGCCGGTTACCATTCCGCGCCGGCGTAACCTGACCAAACCCGCGGCCCGGGAAGACGATGGAGTTCCTGCAGCAGGCATTCGAGTACTTTCGGCACATGGACGCCCACCTGGCGGAACTGCTGCGGCAGTACGGCGGGTGGACGTACGCCATCCTCTTCCTGATCATCTTCTGCGAAACCGGGCTGGTGGTGACGCCGTTCCTTCCCGGCGACTCGCTGCTCTTCGCGGCGGGCGCCGTGGTGGCGGCGGCCGGCCGCACCGGCGACCCGGGGCTGAACATCTTTCTCCTCTGGCTGCTGCTGATGGTGGCCGCGGTGATCGGCGACTCCGTGAACTACCAGATCGGGAGGTGGCTGGGGCTGCGCGTGTTCAAGGACGACGCGCGGGTGCTCAAGACCGAGTACCTGCGCCGCACCGAGGCATTCTACGCCAAGCACGGCGGCAAGACCATCATCCTGGCGCGCTTCATCCCCATCGTGCGCACCTACGCGCCGTTCGTGGCCGGGGCGTCGCGGATGGACTATCCGCGGTTCCTGAGCTTCAACATCATCGGCGGGGTGGCATGGATCACCATTTTCCTGTTCGCGGGGTACTTCTTCGGCAACATCCCGGTGGTGCAGCGGAACTTCGAGTACGTGGTGATCGGCATCATCGTCGTGTCGCTGATCCCCCCGGTGCTGGAGTGGCTCAAGCACCGCCGCGAATCCGCCGCCAATCCCACGCAGGCCTGAGCATGCGCCGCATCCCGCTCTGGATTCTCGCCCTCTGCTGCGCGGCCGCCGACGCCGCCGCGCAGACCACCCCCCGCCGGCCCCCCGCGGACACCATCCGCTTCGGGCGCCCGGCCGGGGACAGCATCCAGATGGCGGAGGTGGAGGAGGGGGAAGATGAAGAAGCCGATGCGGAGGCGGACACCGTCCCCGCGCCCCCGAAGCCGAAGCCCGGTCCGTACGCCCGCAGCGGCGGCACGGGGCCGTTCTCCGTGCAGGCGAGCGGCGATGCGGCGCCCCGCCCGCCCCGCGGCGAGGTGGTGTGGGTGAACACCGGCCCCGCGCCGCGCGTGGCCGCGCGCGACAGCGCCCGCCGCGACACGGCCCGCGCCGGTACCGGCCAGCGGGTGACGTCCGGGCAGAC
>DATAAG010000616.1:0-8445 GCA_036260235.1 Longimicrobium sp. | reverse complement strand
GGCGATCACGCGCAGGTCCATGCGGGCGTGCTGCAGGCCGCAGTACTCCGCGCAGCGGCCCATGAAGACGCCGGGCTCGTCCGCGCGGACGTAGGTGGTGCCGGTGTAGCCGGGGATCAGGTCCAGCTTGCCGTGCAGGCTGGGCACCCAGAACGAGTGGATCACGTCGCGCGACTGCACCTCCAGCCGCACGCGCCGCCCCACGGGAAGGTGGATCTCGTTGGCCGTGGTGACGCGGCGGTCGTAGGCGGGGTCCAGGTACTGCACCTCCCACCACCACTGGTGCCCCGTCACCCGCACCGTCAGCGCCCCCGGCTCGGCGAAGTTCGCCAGCGCCCGCCCCGTGGAGAAGTTGTAGACCAGCGTGGCCAGCAGGATGAGCGTCGTCGCCGCCACGCCGCCCGCGAGCCAGCGGGTCATCTTCCGCTCCGGCTCGTCCCCGCCCACGGCCTCCGCGCGGGTGTGCGCGCGCCAGAGCGCCCAGAAGAGCAGCCCCATCACCGCCACGAAGACCAGGGTCCCCGTGATGGTGAGGTACCAGGTCATGTCGGCGATGCGGCGGGCCTGGGGACCCGCCGGGTTCACGGCGGACATGTCGTGATCGCAGGCCGTCAGCGCAAGGAAAAGAAGGGAATAGGGAATAGGGAATAGGGAATAGCGGGCGCGGCGCGCCCGAGGGCTGCGCATCCGGGCCCCCACTGACGCACTCACGCACTGACGCACTGACGCACTCATGGCAGCTGGCGCTGCGGCTGGGCGTCGATCGCCGGGCGGGTCTCCTGCATGTGGTCCGCGCGCGCGGGCCAGGCGTCCGGGGGCGTCAGCCCGCCCATCGTGCGCACGTACGCCACCAGCATCCACACCTGCGCGTTGTCGATGCGGCCGCGGAACGCGGGCATGCCGTTGGGGCGCCCCTGCACGATGGTCTGGAAGACGTTCTCCGGGTCGCTGCCGTAGATCCACTCGCCGTCGTTCAGCGGCGGGCCCATCCCCCCGCCGCCGCCGGGGGAGTGGCACCCCGCGCAGTTGTACTGCACGTAGAAGGTCTGACCCTGGCTGATGGCGAAGCGGTTCTCCTGGTACGCGCCGGCCGACGGGTCCGTGGTCTTGGGCCCGGCCTGCAGCTCCGACGTCTGCACGGCCGGAAAGGCCGTGGCGCCCGGCGGGGTCTCGCGAAAGCTGCGCTTTTCCCGCTCACAGCCCACGACCAGGAAAAGGAGTGCGAGAGTGCGAAAGTGCGAGAGTGCGAAAGTGCGCTTCATCGGTCTTCGCCTCGGGATGCGGAGCTGCGCCGCGGTCCCACGCGGGGCACGCCGTACTCGTCCAGGATCGCCTCCACCTCCGCGCGGTGGTCGTGGAGGATCTGCTCCACCCGCGCCTTGAGCCCCGCGTCGTCCCTGCGCACCCCCATGGAGATGTCGAAGACGAAGGGGAGGAAGGGGACGTCCACCTGCGGCTGCACGGGCACGATCTCCATCGGCACGCGCTGGCGGGGGACGAAGTAGCCCGCCAGCGGTCCCCAGACGATGGCCACGTCGATCTCCCCCCGCGCCAGCGCGTCCAGGATGCGCGCCGGTGGGTTGGGCTGCGAGTAGTCGCCGTAGAGGGTGTAGCCCCGCACGTTGCCCACGATGCCGCGGGCGCCCAGGGCGTGCGCGGGCGGCGTGTTGGCGCCGTCGTCGCCCACCAGGTGCACGCCGATGGTCAGCCGCTTCAGCACGGGGTCGTCGAAGGAGCGCACCTCGAAGTCCGCGTCCTTCCGGTAGACGAAGACGTACGTCGAGCGGTAGTACGGCCGCGTGGTGAGCGCCATCTCCATGCTGCTGGGGAGCCCCGCCACCAGGTCGCACTCGCCGGCGCGCAGGGTGTTGCGGATGAAGCCCCTGCGCTGCGCCCACCAGGTGTATCGCACCGGCACCCCCATCTCCCGGGCCACGAGCTGCGCCAGGCGGTTCTCGAAGCCCTCGCCGCGGTCGTTCGAGAAGGGGAGGTTGTTGGGATCGGCGCAGACTCTGAGTGCGTGAGTGCGTGAGTGCGTGAGTGCGTGAGTGGTGTCGCGCGCCGCGGCAGCCAGTTGCTGGACCGGCGGCGTCTCGTCGGCCGGGCCTCCGCAGGCCGCGAGCGTCAGTGCGAGCGCGAGAAGGGTGCGCGAGCCCCAGCCACGCCCCCTCCGCTCGCTCAGGCTCGCACCTCCCCCAAAAACCCCTGGGGGAGGTTGAACCCGGGCGGAGCCCGTGCACTCACGCACTAGCGCACTCACGCACTCACGCACTTCTTTTCCCCTCACAAAGAGAACACGTACAGCGTGCCGCCCTTCTCCGTCTCCCGCGGCAGGTCCGACATGGCGTTCACGAAGCCGAGCGCCGCCGTGGGATCCTCCGGGGAGAGGTCGCCGGAGACCACGGCGCCGGACCATCCCCCCACGCCATCGAAGATGGCCACGTACTGCTTGCCGTCCGGGCCGCGGAAGGTGACCGGCTGGCCCACGATTCCCGAGGCGGTGCGGAACTGCCAGAGGATCCTCCCCGTGGTGGCGTCCACCGCCCTGAACCAGCGGTCCATCGTCCCGTAGAACACCACGTCGCCGGCCGTGGCCAGGGCGCCGCTCCACACGGGAAAGCGCTCGCGGATCTTCCACGCGGGGCGCCGGCGCACCGGGTCCCACGCGGTGAACTCGCCGCGGTGACCGCCGGGGCCGGCGTACATCACCACGTTGGCGCCCACGTACGGGGTACCGGCGATGTAGTTGGCCTCGACGGCCTCGTAGTCCATGCACAGGTTGTTGTGCGGGATGTACAGCAGCCCCGTGCGCGGCGAGAAGGCGGAGGGCTGCCAGTCCTTGGCGCCCGGCGCGGCGGGGCAGATGTTGCGCACCACCGTCCCCATCCGCGGGCTCGTCTTCGGATTGACGAGCAGGTTGCCGGTGCGCACGTCCACCCCGTGCGACGAGGTGACGTGCACGAACGGGTCGGCGCTCAGCACCTGTCCCGTGGCGCGGTCCATCACGTAGATGTACCCGTTGCGCTCCGCCCGCAGCAGCGCCTGCCGCATCCGTCCGCCGATGGGGAGGTCCACCAGCACGTTCTCGTTGACGCCGTCGTAGTCGTGCACGTCGTGCGGGCTCCACTGGTAGAACCAGCGCGCCTCGCCGGTGTCGGGGTCGCGGGCGAAGATCCCGGAGGTCCACTTGTTCTCGCCCGGCCGCTGCTCCGGGTTCCACGGCCCCGGGTTGCCGGTGCCGTAGAAGACCAGGTCCAGCGCGGGGTCGTAGCTGATCCACCCCCACACGGTGCCGCCGCCCGTCTCCCACCCCCCCGGCGGCCAGCTGTGCACGCCCAGGTCCCTCCCCCGGTCCTGCGGATAGAACGGGCGGAAGCTCGGTCCGATGAGCACGTCGCTGTCCGGCCCCGTGCTGTACGCCCGCCAGGCGATGCGGCCGGTGGCGGCGTCCAGGGCGGTGAGCCAGCCGCGCACCCCCATCTCCCCTCCGCTGTTGCCCACCAGCACCTTCCCCTTCACCACCAGCGGCGCCATGGTCATGGTCTCGCCGCGGTTGATGTCGCCGATGCGCACCCGCCACGCCTCGGCGCCGGTGGCGGCGTCCACGGCCACCACCTGGTTGTCCAGGGTGTTGAAGAAGATGCGCCCGTCGGCGTAGGCGGCGCCGCGGTTCACCTTGTCGCAGCAGGCCACCCCCTGCGCCGCCATCTGCACCGGGGGCCTGTAGACCCACTTCACCGGCGCCCCCGGCTGCGCCAGGTCCAGCGCGAAGAGCTGGTTGGGAAAGGGGCTCACCCAGTAGAGGGTGCTCCCCACCACCAGCGGCGCGCCCTCGTGCCCGTAGAAGTTCCCGTCGCTGAAGGTCCAGGCCAGCTTGAGGTTGCCGACGTTGCGGGTGTTGATCTGGTCCAGCCCGCTGAAGCGGGTGCTGCCGTAGTCGCGGGCCGGCATGATCCACTGCCCGTCCTCCGCCACCGCCGCCTGCCGCGGCTCCGCGCGGAACGACGTGGTGAGCGCCGGCCACTCCTGCGCCGCCGTGCGGGAGCCCTGTTCGCCGGACATCCTGTCGTCGCTGCAGGCGACGGACAGGGCGAACAGAAGGGAATAGGGAATAGGGAATAGGGAATAGCCGGCACGGGGACCGCGCGTCTGCACCGCCACTTTCGCGCTTTCGCACTTTCGCACTTTCGCACTCTTCGTCATGGCAACGCGAAGACGTACAGTGTGCCGCCGCGCGACGTCGCCGCAGGCAGGTCGCTCATGGCCGCGGCAAAGCCCAGCGCCACGGTGGAGTCCTCCACGTTCAGCATCCCCGCCACCACCGCGCCCGGCCACCCGCCCACGCCGGACAGCACGGCCACGTACTGCTTGCCGTCCGGCCCGCGGTAGCTGATCGGCTGGCCGATGATCCCCGACTCCGTCTTGAACTGCCAGAGCAGCCGCCCCGTCCGCGCGTGCACGGCCTTGAACCAGCCGTCCATCGTCCCGTAGAACACCACGTCGCCCGCCGTCGCCAGCGCGCCGCTCCACACGGGAAAGCGCTCGCGGATCTTCCACGCGGGGCGGCGGCGCACCGGGTCCCAGGCGGTGAACTCGCCGCGGTGGCCGCCGGGGCCGGGCTTCATCACCACGTTCATCCCCACGTACGGCGTGCCGGCGATGTAGTTGGCTTCCACCGACTCCACGTCCATGCACAGGTTGTTGTGCGGCACGTACAGCAGCCCCGTGCGCGGCGAGAAGGCGGAGGGCTGCCAGTCCTTGGCGCCCGGCGCGGCGGGGCAGATGTCGCTGACGGGCCGCGCGGTGTGCGGGTACTTCTCCATCGCCGGCAGGTACTTCCCCGTGCGCAGGTCCACCCCGCGCGACGAGGTGATGTGGACGAACGGGTCCGCGGAAAGGATCTCGCCCGTGGTGCGGTCCATCACGTACATGTACCCGTTGCGCTCCGGGCGCACGAGCACCTTGCGCGTCCGCCCGCCGATCGGCAGGTCCAGCAGGACGTTCTCGTTCACGCCGTCGTAGTCGTGCACGTCGTGGGGGCTCCACTGGTACGCCCAGCGGGCCATCCCGTCGTCCGGGTCGCGCGCGAAGATGCTGGAGGTCCACTTGTTGTCGCCCGGGCGCTGCTCCGGGTTCCACGGGCCCGGGTTGCCGGTGCCGTAGTAGACCAGGTCCAGCTCCGGGTCGTAGCTGATCCACCCCCACACCGTGCCGCCCCCCACCGTCCAGGTGGTGGAGGCCCAGGTGCGCACCCCCAGGTCCTTCCCGCGGTCGTGCGCGTAGAACGGCCGGAACCCCTCGCCGATGCGCACCTCCTCGTCCGGCCCCGTGCTGTACGCGCGCCACGCGACCTTCCCGCTGCGGGCGTCCAGCGCGGTGAGCCAGCCGCGCACCCCCATCTCCCCGCCGCTGTTGCCCACCAGCACCTTTCCCTTCACCACCAGCGGGGCCATGGTCATGGTCTCGCCGCGGTTGATGTCGCCCAGGCGGGTGCGCCACACTTCCTTCCCCGTCTCCGCGTCCACGGCGACGGTCTGGTTGTCCAGCGTGTTGAAGTAGACCCTGCCGTCCCAGTACGCGGCGCCGCGGTTCACCACGTCGCAGCACGCCACCCCCTGCGCCGCGCGCTGCTGCGGGGGCGTGTACGTCCACTTCACCGCGCCGCTCCTGGCCAGGTCCAGGGCGAAGAGGGGATTGGGATAGGGTCCGACCACGTACATGGTGCTCCCCACCACCAGCGGCGCCGCCTCGTGCCCCCGGCGCACGCCGGTGCTGAAGGTCCACGCCGGGCGCAGCGCGGCCACGCTGGCCGTGTCGATCTGGTCCAGGCCGCTGTAGCGGGTGCTCTGGTAGTCCTTGGCGGGGATGAGCCACTGCCCGTCTTCGGGGACGGCGGCCCGCGCGGCGCCCATGAACGGGCGGTCGGGCGTGGCGGATTCTGGATGTGCGGCCGGGCCTCCGCCGCGCGAGCAGGCCAGCGCCGCGCAGCACAGGCAAAGGAGCCGGAGCGCGCGGGGCGCGATCCGGAGCCCGATGGAATGACCCTCCCCCTCTGCGCGTCCCGTACGGTTTCCCGGCACGGAGTCCCGGCGTTCGGTGAGGTGGCGGATGATGGCGCCGGGGCGCGGCGCCGCTTGTTTTTCTGGAAAACACCTGCTTGCGTTCCGTGCCGCAGACCGCCTGTGAAGCCGCCTTCCGGCGCGGACACGGGAAAACATCTA
The DNA here is from genome assembly GCA_036260235.1 of Longimicrobium sp. Taxonomy (GTDB): domain Bacteria; phylum Gemmatimonadota; class Gemmatimonadetes; order Longimicrobiales; family Longimicrobiaceae; genus Longimicrobium. Next base: position 2,224 of record DATAAG010000616.1, on the reverse strand, counting down.
TTCTGGATTTCGCAGCTTTCATGCCGGGTGCTGGCCCTGCTCTTGCGAATTTCGCGGGGCTGCCCCTCTGCCGGGTGGACGCGGTGGACAAATTCCGAAGCTACGGATGACGGAAACGGAGCTGGACCGGCGGCAGTTCCTGCGCACCGCCTTGCTGGGGTGTGCGTCGTTCGCCGCGTCCGGCGCTGCCTTTCGCCCCGTCCGTCGCCAGCCGGAGACGCTGCGGATCGGCTTCGTCCCCGGAGCTGACGCGGGGTGGACGGCGGCGCGGGGGGTGACGCTGGGGGGCGAGGAAGCGGCGCGCACGGGCGAGCTGGTCGGCCGCGGGATCGAGCTGGTGACGGTGGATTCCGCGGCGCTGGCGCGTTCGGAAGGCGTGGCCGCGATCGTCGGCGGCGCGGACGAGGACGCGTGCCGGGAGCTGGGCGCGGCGGCGGAATCCGCCGGCATCCTCTTCGTGAACCTGGGCTGCCGCTCCGATGCGCTGCGGGGGGAGGCGTGCGGCCGCGGCGTCTTTCACGTGGAGGCCAGCGCGCGCATGTACGCGGACGCGCGGGCGGCGGGGGCGGAGGGCGCGGCGGAGGCCGTGCTCTGGCACCCGGCGCTGGAGCGGTTCGGCGCCGCGCAGCTGAACGACCGTCACCGCGCGCGCTTCGGCGATGGGATGGATGGGCCGGCGTGGGCGGGGTGGATGGCGGTCAAGCTGCTGTGGGAGGCGTCGCTGCGCGCGCGGACCACGGAGGCCGCCGGCATCCGCGCGTACCTGGAGCGTGCGGGGACGCAGTTCGACGGGCACAAGGGGTGGCCGCTCTCCTTTCGCCCCTGGGACCACCAGCTGCGCCAGCCGCTGTACCTGGTGGCGCCCGCCGCCGCGGGGACGCGTGTCGTGGGCGAGGTGCCCGCCCGGCCCGCGGAGGGCGGCGCCTCGTTCGCCGACCTGCTGGACCGGCTGGGCGCGGACGCATCCGCCTCCACCTGCAACCGCATGCGCACGGGGGGAACGCCATGAGGCCGTGCACGGGAGCGCTGGCGCTGTTGCTGCTGTCGTCGTGGGCGTGCGGGGACGAGGACCGCACGCAGACGGAGTTCACGGCCAGCATCGACAAGACCTCCACCAGCGCCGACGACACCCCGGCGGCGGTGCCCCCCGCGGTGCCGCGCCCCGACACCCTGCCCCGGCCCCTGCCGCCGCAGGACACCTTTCCCATCGCGCTGGCGCCGCTGGGGCGCAGCACGGCGCGGGGAACGGGGCAGGTGGCGGCGGCGGGGCACGCGGCCTCCATCTCCGTGGCGCTCTCGCAGGCTACGCGCGGCGCCACGTACGAGGGCGCGGTGCGGCAGGGCGTCTGCTCCGCGATGGGCGCGTCGGTGGCCCCGCTGCACCCGGTGAGCACGGACTCCATGGGCGCGGGGCGCGCCTCCAGCGACGTTCCCGTCTCCGTGGACAGCCTGACGAAGAAGCCGCACGTGGTGGTGTACGGTCCCGGCGGGCGCCCGGAGGTGTGCGGCCCCGTGCACGCAACGGATAGGGAATAGGGAATAGGGAATAGCCTGCCCGTGCTGTCATTCTGAGTCCTTAACGGCTGCGCCTACTGTGTTAAGATGGACGTCCCTTATCGCGGCGGACTGTCATTCCGATGGAGGCGCCGCGCGATCTCAGTCCGTGCTGGGTCTTTGGCGCCGACCGAGGAATCTACTCGCCCGTGCTGGTGATCGGTTTCCGTGCGATGGAGCTCGCCGAGACTGACTTTCCATGCCGGGGGGCGCCCGACCCAATGCTTCGCCGGGGCGTGGTGTTTGGGCGCCGAGCGAAGAATCTGGCTGCCGGAGTGCAGGGACTCAGCCGCGCGCTGACTTGCCCGGGCAGGTACCGTGCGCTACGCCGCCAGATCCTTCGGTCGCGCCGCAGGCATCACTGAGCTTCAGGGTCTGCGCGGGCGCTCCCTCAGGATGGCGGCACGGGCCAGGACGGCAACGCCAGATTCGAAGCGCGCTGTTCTCCACCAAACATCCTTTCCCATCGCATGGTGCCTCGATCTCTCCGCCGCGCGGGGGTCCTGCTCGCGCTTTCCGTACTGCCCGGCACGGCCGCGGCGCAGCTCAACGAGCGGTTCCGACGCTCCGCGACGCCCGCCGACCCCGCGGCGTGGGCGAGCTGGATGGCGGTGAAGGTCCTCTGGGAGTCCGTAGCGCGCACCGGGACCACCGAACCGGCGGAGCTGCG
>DATAAG010000615.1:0-4267 GCA_036260235.1 Longimicrobium sp. | reverse complement strand
CTCGCCGGTGCAGGTGATCGCGCCCTTCGGCGGCTTCGTCGTGCCGGTGGAGGACCTGTCGGCGCTGGGCGAGGCGGATCGCGAGGCGGCGCTCAGGCGGCGCGCCGGCGAGGAGGCGCGGCGGGCGTTCGACCTCTCGGCGGGCCCGCTCTTCCGCGCGGCGCTGCTGCGGCTGGGCGGCGAGGAACACGTGCTGCTGCTCTCCATGCACCACATCGTCAGCGACGGGTGGAGCATGGGGGTGCTCTTCCGCGAGCTGTCGGCGCTGTACGAGGCGTATCGCGAGGGCGGGGAGTCGCCGCTGGCGGAGCTGGGGGTGCAGTACGCCGACTACGCGGTGTGGCAGCGCGAGCAGCTGCGGGGCGAGCTGCTGGAGCGGCAGCTCTCGTACTGGAAGGAGCGGCTGGCGGGAGCGCCGGAGCTGCTGGATCTGCCCACCGACCATCCCCGCCCGGCCGTGCAGACGTTCCGGGGGGCGCACGAGCGGATCGAGCTTCCCGGCGAGCTGCTGGAGCGACTCCGGACGTTGAGCCGGAGCGAGGGCGCGACGCTGTACATGGTGCTGCTGGGCGCCTTCCAGGCGCTGCTGTCCCGGTACAGCGGGAGCGAAGACGTGGTGGTGGGCAGCCCGATCGCCGGGCGCGGGCAAAGCGAGGTGGAGGAGCTGATCGGCTTCTTCGTCAACACGCTGGTCCTGCGCACCGATCTTTCGGGAGACCCGAGCTTCCGGGAGGTGCTGCGGCGGGTGCGCGAGGTGACGCTGGGCGCGTACGAGCACCAGGAGATGCCCTTCGAAAGGCTCGTGGCGGAGCTGCGGCCGGAGCGGTCCCTGAGCCACTCGCCGCTCGTCCAGGTGGCGTTCACGCTGAACAACGCCCAGGACACCGGCGGCGGGCTCGCGGGGCTGAGCGTGCAGGGAGTCGGAACGGAGCTCGAGGTCGCCAAGTTCGAACTGTCGCTGGTGCTGGCTGTGGGCTCCGACGGGCTGCGCGGGGGGCTGACCTACAGCACGGACCTGTGGGAGGCCGCGACCATGCAGCGGCTGCTCGGCCACTTCGGGCGAGTGATGGAGCAGGCGGCCGCCGACCCGGACGTGCGCATCTCGCAGGTGACGCTGCTGAACGAGGCGGAGCGCCGGCAGGTGCTGGAGGAGTGGAACCGCACGGACGCGGAGTACCCCGCGGGTTCCCCCATCCACCGGCTCTTCGAGGAACAGGCGGGGCGCACGCCGGACGCGGCCGCCGTCGTCTTCGCCGGCGCGGCGCTCACCTACGCGGAGCTGGACCACGCCGCCAACCGGCTGGCGAACCACCTGCGGCGCCGCGGGGTTCGCCCGGAGACCCGCGTGGGCATCTGCCTGGAGCGGGGCACGGAGCTGGTCGTCGCCATCCTGGCCGTGCTCAAGGCCGGCGGCGCGTACGTGCCGCTGGATCCCGCCTACCCCGCCGAGCGGCTGGCCTTCATGCTCGCCGACTCGGGCGCGCGGCTCCTGCTCACCCGCCTGCCCCTGCCGGAGGGGCTCCCGCCCCACGCCGCCGAGGTCGTCTGCCTCGACGCCGACCGCGAGCGCATCGAGGCCGAGAGCGCGCAGGCGCCGGCCGCCGGCGCGCTCCCCGAGAACCTGGCGTACGTCATCTACACCTCCGGGAGCACGGGGACGCCCAAGGGGGTGATGGTGCCGCACCGCGGCGTCCCCAACCTGGCGTACGCGCAGGCCCGCCGCTTCGGCATCGACGGCACCAGCCGTGTCCTCCAGTTCGCCTCCTTTTCCTTCGACGCGGCGGTGGCGGAGCTGTTCGATGCGCTGCTGACCGGGGCCACGCTGGTGATGGCGCCGCGCGAGGAGCTTCTTCCGGGTGAGGGGCTGCTGGAGACGCTGCGGCGCGGGCGGGTCACCGTGGCCACCCTGCCGCCGTCGGTGCTGGCCATCCTCCCGCCGGACGACCTGCCGGAGCTGCGCACGGTGGTGAGCGCGGGAGAGGCGGTGGACGCCGCCACGGTGGAGCGGTGGAGCGGGGGCCGTGCCTTCGTGAACGCCTACGGGCCGACGGAGACCACGGTCTGCGCGACCTCCGCCTCCTGCGAGGCGGACGGGCGTGTCCCGACGATCGGCCGGGCGCTGGAGAACGTGCGGGTGTACGTGCTGGACGCGGCCGGCCGGCCGGCGCCGGTCGGCGTTCCCGGCGAGCTGTACGTGGGGGGCGTGGGGGTGGCCCGCGGCTACCTGGGGCGTGCCGCCCTGACGGCGGAGTGGTTCGTTCCCGATCCCTTCGGCGGCGAGACGGGGGCGCGGCTCTACCGCACGGGCGACCGGGTGCGGTGGCGGGCGGACGGGACGCTGGAGTACCTGGGCCGCCTGGACGAGCAGGTCAAGGTGCGCGGCTTCCGCATCGAGCCGGGGGAGATCGAGGGCACGCTGCGGCGGAGCGAGGGAGTCGCCGACTGCGTGGTCGTGGCCCGGGAGGACGTGCCCGGGGAGAAGCGGCTGGTGGCGTACGTGGTGGGCGGCGTGGAGGCGGGGGTCCTGCGCGAGCACCTGCGCCGGGAGCTCCCGGAGTACATGGTGCCGGCGGCTTTCGTCCCGCTGGAGCGGCTCCCGCTGACGCCGAATGGGAAGCTGGACCGCAAGGCGCTGCCGGCGCCGGACTTCGCCCCGGCGGAGGAGCGCTACGTGGCTCCTCGGACGCCGGCCGAGGAGGTGCTGGCGGAGATCTGGGCGGAGGCGTTGCGCCTGGAGCGGGTGGGGGTGGCGGAGAACTTCTTCGCGCTGGGCGGGCATTCGCTGCTGGCCACGCGGGTGGTGTCGCGGGTCCACGAGATGTTCGGGGTGGAGCTGCCGCTGCGGGCGCTCTTCGAGAGACCCACGGTCGCGGAGCTGGCGAAGGCGGTGGAGGAGATGCGCCGCGCCGGGTTGCCGGTGCTGCCGCCGGTAGTGCCGATGGAGCGCACGGGGGCGCTGCCGCTGTCCTTTGCGCAGGAGCGGCTCTGGTTCATCGACCGGCTGGAGCCGGGGAGCGCCGTCTACAACGTCCCCGTGGCACGGCGCCTGGTGGGTGCGCTGGACGAGGCGGCGCTGGAGCGGAGCTTGAGCGAGATCGTCCGGCGCCACGAGGCGCTGCGGACCACCTTCATGGAGGCGGACGGCGCGCCGGTGCAGGTGATCGCGCCGTTCGGCGGGTTCTCCCTGCCGATGGAGGACCTGTCGGGGTTGAACGAGGCGGACCGCGAGGCGGCGGTCAGGCGGCGCGCCGGCGAGGAGGCGCGGCGGCCGTTCGACCTCTCGGCGGGACCGCTCTTCCGTGCGGCGCTGCTGCGGCTGGGCGCCGAGGATCACGTGCTGCTGCTCTCCATGCACCACATCGTCAGCGACGGGTGGAGCATGGGAGTGCTCTTCCGCGAGCTGTCGGCGCTCTACGAGGCGTACCGCGAGGGGCGCGAGTCGCCGCTGCCGGAGCCGGGGGTGCAGTACGCGGACTATGCCGCCTGGCAGCGCGAGCACCTGCGGGGCGAGCTGCTGGAGCGGCAGCTCGGCTACTGGAGGGAGCGGCTCGCGGACGCACCCGCGCTGCTGGAGCTGCCGACGGACCATCCACGCCCGCCGGTGCAGACGTTCCGGGGGGCGAACGAGCGGATCGAGCTTCCGCTCGAGCTGCTGGAGCGGCTGCAGGCGCTGGGACGGAGCGAGGGCGCGACGCTGTACATGGTGCTGCTGGGCGCCTTCCAGGTGCTGCTGTCGAAGTACAGCGGGAGCGAGGACATCGTCGTGGGGAGCCCCATCGCGGGGCGGACGAGGAAGGAGATGGAGGAGCTGATCGGCTTCTTCGTCAATACCCTGGTGCTGCGGACCGACCTCGGTGGAGACCCGAGCTTCCGCGAGGTGCTGCGGCGGGCGCGGGAGGCCACGCTCGGCGCCTACGAGCACCAGGAGGTGCCCTTCGAGAAGCTGGTGGCTGAGCTGCAGCCGGAGCGGTCGCTGAGCCACTCGCCGCTCTTCCAGGTCATGTTCGCGTTACAGGACGTGGAGGAACCGGGGAGTGGTCTGGCAGAGCTGAGCACCGGAGGGGTCGACACGGATTTCGCCCACGCCAAGTTCGACCTGTCGCTCTCCTTCGTAGCAACGCGGCAAGGCCTGCGCGGCGTGCTGACGTACAGCACGGACCTGTTCGAGCGCGGTACGATCGTGCGGATGCTCAGCCACCTGGAGCGGGTGCTGGAGCAGGTCGCGCGGAAGGCGGACGTGCGCCTCTCGAAGCTGGAGCTGCTCGCG
>DATAAG010000614.1:0-13409 GCA_036260235.1 Longimicrobium sp. | reverse complement strand
CCGGTGCACCACGACGGCGCCCTGCACGACCCTGTCCGCGAAGGCGGACAGCGTGTAGTCGTTGCGGCGATTTCAATCGCTGGGCGCGGAACCCGGCCCGCAGGCTATTCCCTATTCCCTATTCCCTGCCCCGCGCCCCCGCCGCCTGCGGCACCACCGCCTGCCGGCCGATGGAGCAGTACTCGAACCCCATCTCCGCCATCTTCGCCGGGTCCCACAGGTTGCGCCCGTCGAAGATCACCGGCGCGCGCAGCTGCGCGCGGATGCGGTCGAAGTCGGGGGTGCGGTACGACAGCCACTCGGTGAGCACCAGCAGCGCGTCGGCGCCCTCCAGGCAGTCGTAGTTGTGCTCGCACAGCGACAGGCACCCCTCCGCCAGCAGGTCGGCGAAGTGGTGCGCCGCCTCGTCGCGCGCCTCGGGGTCGTGCGCCCGCACCCGCGCGCCGCGGGCGCACAGGCCGCGCACCACCTCCAGCGAGGGCGCCTCGCGCATGTCGTCCGTCTCCGGCTTGAAGGAGAGCCCCCACACCGCGAAGGTGCGGCCGGAGAGGTCCTCGCCAAAGTGCCCGGCCACGCGCTGCAGCAGCACCCGCTTCTGGTGGGCGTTCACCCGCTCCACCCCCTCCAGGATGGCCGGGTCCACGCCGCACTGGCGGAGGGTGTGGACGAGCGCCTTCACGTCCTTGGGAAAGCAGCTCCCCCCGTAGCCGATGCCGGCGTACAGGAAGGCCGGCCCGATACGCTCGTCGGTGCCGATCCCCTGCCGCACCAGCCCCACGTCGGCCCCCACCGCCTCGCACAGCCGCGCCACCGTGTTCATGAAGGAGATGCGCGTGGCCAGCATGGCGTTGGCCGCGTACTTGGTGATCTCGGCGGAGGCGATGTCCATGAACAGGATGGGGTTGCCCTGCCGCACGAAGGGCGCGTACAGCTCCGCCAGGCGCTCGCGGGCGTGCTCGCTCTCCACCCCCACCACCACGCGGTCGGGCTTCATGAAGTCCTGCACCGCCGCGCCCTCCTTGAGGAACTCCGGGTTGGAGCACACGTGGAAGGGACGGCCGGTGTGGCGGCGGATGGCGTCCTTCACCTTGCTGGCCGTGCCCACCGGCACCGTGCTCTTGGTGATGACGATCTTCTCCGGCCCGTCCGCCGGCATGCTGCGGCCGATGGTCTCCGCCACCGCCAGCACGTGCTGCAGGTCGGCGCTCCCGTCCTCGCCCGGCGGCGTGCCCACGGCGATGAAGATGACCTCGGCGTCGCGGACGGCGCCGGCAACGTCGGTGGTGAAGGAGAGCCGCCCCTCGCGCAGGTTGCGCTCCACCAGCGGCTCCAGCCCCGGCTCGTAGATGGGGATCTCGCCCGCGTTCAGCCGCGCGACCTTCCCCGCGTCGATGTCGGCGCAGGCCACCTCGTTGCCGGTCTCGGCCAGGCACGCCCCGGCCACCAGGCCCACGTACCCGGTCCCCACGACGGCGATTTGCATGTGCACCCACTCTGGTTCCCATAGCAGACGGCGCCGGAGCCTGGGCCCCGGCACCGGGAAGCGTTCAGAATAGCGGGGCGCGGTGCCCGGCCGCAACCTCCCGCCGGGGGCGCGCGGCTTGCCGCGCGCGCGCCGCGCGGGTAAGTTAACGTCTTGTGCCGCAACGCAGCGCGGCGCTCCGGACGCCCCGGCGAAGGGCCCGCGCGCCGCCCCTGACGATCCGCACCCCCTGACACCGTGACCCGTTTCCATTCCCGGAGGGCCGCGGCCCCCGCCGCGCGCGCGCTGCTCGCGGCGGCCGCCGCCGCGCTCCTGCTTCCCTGCGGCGGCGCCGCCCAGGACCCGGCCGCGGCGGACACCACCCCCGCCACGCCGGTGCGCCGCACGGCCGCGGACGGCGCCGCCAGGGACGACGAGCGGCTGCCGGTGCCGCTGCTGGACGCGCCCGTCAGCCGCACGGAGTACCGCCTGGGCGCCGGCGACGCGGTGGACGTGGCCATCTTCGGCGACATCAACGAGGTGCACACCATCAGCGTCTCGCCCGAGGGGTCGCTGCTGGTCCCCGGCATCGGCATCGCGCGGGTGCTGGGGCTGAACCTGGACGAGGCCCAGGCGCGGGTGCGCGACCTGGTGGCCCGCTACTACCGCAGCGCCGAGGTGCGGCTGGCGCTGTCGCGGGTGCGCACCTTCAAGGTGTTCGTGGTGGGCGACGTGCCCACCCCCGGCATGCGCGTGGCCACCGCGGCCACCCGCGTGAGCGAGGTGCTGGACGGCGCAGGCGGGGGGCGCGCCACCCAGCGCCGCCGCAACGTCCTCCTGCGGCGCGCGGGAGGCGACAGCGTGGCGGTGGACCTGGTGCGCTTTCTCCAGACCGGCGACCTGAGTGCCAACCCCACCGTGCGCGAGGGCGACGCCGTGGTGGTGCCCGTCCAGCAGGCGGAGGTCCGGGTCTCGGGGCGGGTGCACTACCCCGGCGCCTACGAGTTCCGCCCGGGCGAGACGCTGGCGGAGTTCCTGGCGGTGGTCAACGGCGGCGCCGGGTTCCCCGCCAACGCCGCCGACACGGTGCGGCTGGTGCGCTTCAGCGGCGCGCACCAGGCCACCGACCTCCTCTTCTCCCGGGCGGAGGCCACGGGCCCCCGCGGGCGCGCCTTCCGGCTGGAGCCGTTCGACGCGCTCTTCGTCCCCGAGGTGGTGCACTACCGCCGCACCAGCACGGTGGAGATCACCGGCGAGGTGATGCGCCCCGGCACCTACCCGATCCGGCCGGACACCACCACCGTGCGCGACCTGGTGGCCATGGCGGGGGGGCTGGCCCCGCGCGCCTCGCTGGTGGAGGCCACGCTGCGGCGCCCGGTGCAGCAGGCGGCGCAGCGCGAGGAGCTGGCGGCCATCCCGCCGGAGCTGCTGAGCCAGGAGGAGCGGCGCATCCTGCAGATCCGCAGCCAGGCCGACGCCGGGCAGGTGGTGGTGAACTTCGCCCGCATCTTCGCCGAAGGGGGCGACGTGTACGACGTGCCGCTGCAGCGCGGAGACTACCTGCACATCCCCGAGCGCCGCAACGAGGTGACGGTGCTGGGCGCGGTGCGCACCCCGGGGATCGTGCCCTACACGCCGGGGCAGGGGGTGACGTACTTCGTCCGCGAGGCGGGGGGCTTCGCCCGCCGCGCGGACCGCGGCGACGTGGTGGTGCTGCGCGGTCCGTCGGGGACGCGGATGGACTGGCGCGAGGTCCCCCAGCTGGATCCCGGCGACACGGTGGTGGTCCCGTACGAGGAGCGGCTCACCTGGTCGGAGGTGCTGCGGAACACCAACGCCATCGTGGGTACCCTCACGGGCATCATCTTCGTGGCGCTGGCCATCCTGTGAGCGCCCCGGTCCTTTTCCATCCATGCCCATGAACGATCCCGTGCCTTCGTCACCGTCGCTGAACGGACACGGCGAGCCCGAGGTGCGGCTGCTGGACCTGGCCGCCGTGCTGCTGCGCTCGTGGAAGACGATCGTGCTCCTCACCCTGCTGGGCGCGGCCGCCGCGGCGGCGGTGGCGCTCACGCAGCCCAGGAGCTACACGACGCGCGTGGTGGTGGTGCCCTCCGTGGCCGAGAGCGAGGGGCGGGCGCAGCTGCTGGCCGCGCAGCTCAACATCCCGCTGCTGGGGCGGGTGGGGGGCGCCAGCCAGAACCAGAGCCTCATCGAGGCCATCGTGCGCAGCCGCTCGCTGAAGGACTCCATCGTCCTGCGGGTCTCGCCGCGGGCGGACCGCGGGGAGAAGGAGCGGCTGGGGCGCATCCTGCGGGGAACGGCCATCCGCAGCAACCCGCAGGACCGCTCGGTGACCATCGAGGTCACGGCGCCGGACCCGCGGCTGGCGGCGCGCATGGCCAACGAGTTCCCCGACGCCATCAACGAGATCGCCACCCGCATCGCGGTGGAGACGGCGCAGAAGAAGCGTGCCGCGCTGGAGGCGCAGCTCACGCAGGCGGCGGAGCAGCTGGCCCGGAGCGAGGAGGCGCTGCGCAACTTCGAGAAGGAGAGCGGCGCGCCGGCCGTGGAGGAGCAGGCCAGGGCGTCGGTGGAGGCGGCGGCGGAGCTGCAGCGCGCCGTGTCGGAGGCGGAGCTCCGGGTGCAGCAGCTGGCCCGGGTATACACCCCCGACCACCCGCGCTACCGGGCGGCGGTGGCGGACCTGGCGGCGCGGCGGCAGCAGCTGGCGCGCATCACCGCCGGCGGCGGGGGCGCGCTGCTGGGGCAGAGCCAGCTGCCGGACGTGAAGCTGGGCTACACCCGGCTGTACCGCGACTTCAAGCGCGACGAGCAGATCTTCATCTCGCTCACCGCGTCGCTGGCCTCGGCGCAGTCCGACGCCAGCCAGGACATGGCGGTGGTGACGGCGCTGGACACGGCGGTGGTCCCCGAGGTGCCCTCCGGCCCTCGCGTGAAGCTGCTGGTGCTGGTGGGAATGTTCTTCGGGGGGCTGCTGGGGCTGGTGGCGGCGTTCCTGCGCGAGTTCATGCGCCGCGCCCGCCGCGACCCGGAGAGCGAGCCGTTCTTCGAGGCGTGGAACGGCTTCAAGGGCGACTTCACCCGCCTGGCCCCCGGCCGCCGCGCCGCGCCCGTCTCCACGCGGCACTGAAAACGGAATCTCACGCAGGGGACGCGGAGCCGAAGAAGAGGACGCAGAGGAAGAACGGCTTCCTCTGCGTCCTCGTCTTCTTCACGACGCAGCAGAGTTGTCCCTTGCACGGACCAAACTCTGCTCACGCTGCTGACTCTGCGTGAGGTCGATTCTTTCCGCGGATCCGGTCTCACACACCGTCAGCAGAGTCCGGGGAGGGAGCCGACGGCGCCTCTGCCGGCGGTGCGTGGGGAATCGTTCTTCCGGGATGGATTCCGCCGCGCCCTCGCTTTTCGCCCCTGCGTCTTCTGCGTGGGGACCGCCGTTCAGAGCACGGCGTCGGGCACGGTGCCGGCCTGGGCGCGGCGGAAGGCCTCGGGGTCGGGCTGCACGGGCTTCCACCCCTCCGGCCGGCGCGCCACCACGCACAGCCCGCTCCCCAGCCCCGGCGCCAGCCGCGCCAGCGCCAGGAACAGCTGCCGCCTGAGCCCGCGCAGCATGTCGTACGCGTTTCCCTCGTAGCTGGTGGCGCTCAGCACCTCGAACCCCGCCAGGCGGCACAGGTGCGCCGTCTCCGCCAGCGTGTACTCGCGCACGTGCCCCCGCCAGCCGTCGCAGGAGAGGAAGAACTGGTCCACGGGCGGATAGTTGCTGCGGCCGCGCAGCACGTCCAGGCGCTTGCGCAGGTTCACCGAGTTGGGCATGGTGATGGCCAGCACCCCGCCCGGCCTGAGGTGCGTTCCCGCCGCGTTCAGGATGTCGCGCGGCGACTGGTGCAGGTGCTCGATCACGTCGAAGATCGTCACCACGTCGAAGCTCTCCGCCGGGAACGGGATGCGGTACTCCGCGTCCTGCAGGTGGAACTGGATCCCCTCCCGCTCCGCGAAGGACACGATCTTCTCCAGGTTCCCGTCGCGCCGGTGCCACGGGTCCGACAGGTCGTCCACCGCGTAGCACTCGAAGCCCAGCCGGTGCATCACCGCCGTCTTGTCCATGGGCCCGCAGCCGATGTCCAGCAGCCGGGGCCGGGCCGCGCGCACGTGCCGGGCGATGCGGGGAATGATCTGGGTGAGCCCCTGCCGCACCGACTCCTGGATGTAGTTGCGGAAGGGGAACGCGGCCGCGACCTGGTCCACCGCATCCAGGATCCGGTCGCGGGTGGGGACGGCGGCCCCGCGGGGCTCCGCGGGGGTGAGCACGGCACGGTCGGTCATCCCTGCTTTCCTGCCGGGACGGCCGCCCGGCGCATGGGGTACAGGCGCTCCACCCGCAGGTACAGCACCGCCAGCAAGGCGAGCCCGGCCGCCAGGGCCGGCACCAGCCACTCCGGACGGCGCCACGCCGCCGCGGCCAGCCCGCCCAGGACCAGGTTCACCGCCACCACCGCCGCGCTCACCCGCGCGTGCGACAGCCCGGCCTGCACGGCGCGCTGGTAGGCGTGGCTGCGGTGCGCCTGGTGCCAGGCCTCGCCGGCGCGGGCGCGGCGCAGCAGCGTGGCCGTGGCGTCGAAGACGAAGGCGCCCAGCAGCAGCACCCAGGCCAGCAGCGGCACCGCCCCCGCCCGCTCCGACGCCACCGCCAGCGTGGCGAAGGCAAAGCCCAGGAACCCGCTCCCCACATCGCCCATGAAGATGCGCGCGGGGTGCCAGTTCCAGACGAGGAACCCGGCGCTGGCGCCCGTCACCGCGAGCGCCGCGGCCGCCAGCCCCGGCTCTCCCGCGGCCAGCAGCAGCCCCCCGCCGATCACGCCGGTGGTCACCGCCTCCCCCCCCGCCAGGCCGTCGATCCCGTCCATGAAGTTGTAGAGGTTCGTCATCCAGACGACCCCCACCACCGCCAGCACCGCGCCCAGCGGCCCCAGCGGCAGCGTCCCCGCCCCCAGGCGGGCGGCGGGAAGGCCGCCCAGCCACCCCACCGCCCACGCGGCGGCGGCAAAGTGCACCAGCGCGCGGGCGGGGGCGCTCACGCCGCCGTGGTCGTCCACCCACCCGACGGCCGCGACGGCCAGGCCGCCCACCCCCAGCGCCACCCCCACCCGCCAGGGAAGGACGCCCAGCAGCGCCAGCGCCGCGACCGCCGCCAGCGAGGTGAGCACGATCGCCATCCCACCCCCGCGCGGGGTGGGAACCCGGTGCGAGCTGCGCGCGTTGGGAACGTCCAGCACGTTCTTCTCCAGCGCGTACCGCCGCACCAGCCCCGTCCCCATCCATCCCGCCGCCATCGCGGCGGCGGCCACGATCAGCACCGTCATCCGCCGCGGCCGCGCTGAAAGAACCAGTCCGCCGTCCGCTGCATCCCCTCCGCCACCGTGAACGGCGTGCGGAACCCCGTCACCCGGCGAAAGCGGGACGAGTCCACCGCCAGCGACCCCAGCAGCCGGTCCACCGCCGCCGAGGTGAGCGGAAAGGGCACCGCCCTGGCCAGCACGTCGCCGACGCGCCCCCCGGCGCGGAAGAGCGCGGGGGGGACGGGGACCAGCCGCGCCGGCTTTCCCAGCGCCGTGGCGATCGCCCGCACCAGCTGCGGCGTCGACAGGTCCTCCCCGTCGCTGAACAGGAAGGTCTCGCGCGCGGCGGCGGGGGACTCCAGCGCCGCCTCCACCGCCGCGGCCACGTTCCCCGAGAACGCCAGGGAGCGGCGGTTCCGCACCGCGCCGAAGGGGAGCGGGATGCCGCGGTGCACCGTCTCCATCAGCCGCAGGAAGTTGGCGCGCACCCCGGGGCCGTACACCAGCGGCAGGCGCAGGACCGGCGCGTGCAGGCCGCTCGCGTCCGCCGTCTCGCGCACCAGCCGCTCCGCCTCCAGCTTGCTGATCCCGTACGGGTCCACCGGCGCGGGCGGGGTGTCGTCCGTCCACGGCGCCTCGCCCCCCTCGCCCAGCGCCTTGACGGAGCTGACGAAGAGAAAGCGGCGGACGCCGGCGCGGACCGCCTCCTCCAGCAGGGTGCGCGTCCCCTCCACGTTCACCCGGCGGAACTCCGCCAGCGGGTCCGCCGCGTCGTCGCGCATCACGTGCACGCGGGCGGCCAGGTGGACGACGGTGTCGGCGCCGTCGACGGCCCGCGCGAGCCCCGCGCGGTCGTGCAGCCCCTTCGCCGGCACCGGCTCGACGCCTTCCGCCGGCACCGCGCCGTCCGGCCGCACCAGGCCCCGGACGCGGTGGCCGCGGGCCAGCAGGTGCGCCGCCACGTGCCGCCCCAGAAAGCCGGAGGCGCCGGTGACCAGCGTCGTTCCCGCGGTCACGCCGCCCGCACCTCGCCGGCGGCGCCCACCGGACGCCCCGCCAGCCGCCCCAGGATCTCCAGGTAGCGCGCGGCCAGCCGGTCGCGGCTGTAGTGGTCGCGCACGAAGGCGCGCCCCCGCTCCCCCATCGCCGCGCGCTCCGCGGGGTCCGCCGCCCGCATGCGCAGCACGGCGTCCGCGATCGCCGCGGCGTCGCCGGGGGCCGTCACCACCCCGGCCCGGCTCCGCTCCACGATCCCGGCCCCCTCGCCGCCCAGCGAGGCCAGCACGGGGCGCTCGCACGCCATCACCTCGAAGATCTTGGAGGGGATGGTCTCCTGCAGGATGGGAAAGGGCGCCAGCGGCACCAGGCACAGGTCGCAGGCGTTGTAGAAGGCCCGCGTCTTCTCCTTGGCGATCGGGGGATGGACGGAAAGGTTCGCGACGCCCAGCTCCGCCGCCCGCGCCTCGATCAGCGCCCGCTCCGGCCCGTCCCCCGCCATCACGAAGCGGATGGAGGGGTCCCGCCGCGCCACCTCCGCCGCCGCCTCCACGATCACCGGCAGCGCCTGCCCCGCCCCGAAGTTCCCCAGGTAGCCCACCACGAACCCGCCCTCGCGCCGGCGCAGCGCCTCCAGCGGGGGCGGCTCGTCGCAGGACGGGTAGTACAGGCGCGTGTCCACCCCGTTGGGGATGACGTCGATCTTCTCGCGCGGCACCCCCTTCTCCACCACCCGCTCGCGGAACGACTCCGTGACCACCACCACGTGCGCGGCGCGGCGGAGGAGCGACCGCTCCAGCGCGAAGAGGGCGCGGGTGGCCGCCCCCTCCTTCAGCACGCCCATCCCGACGAGGTAGTCCGGCCAGAGGTCACGGATCTCCAGCAGCAGCGGCACGCGCCGCATTCCGCCGGCGAACGCCCCCGCCAGGTGCGGAAAGAAGGGCGGAGAGCTGGCGATCAGCACGTCCGGCTTCTGCGCGCGGAAGAGCGCGTTCAGCGCGGCGGTGGCCATGAAGGTGGCGTTGTTGAGCACCGTCCGGGCGAAGCCGTGCCTGGGGCTGGCGTACAGCCACGAGCGCAGCACCCGGATCCCCTGCCACTCCTCGTCCACGAACAGCCTGCCGCGGTACCCGGGATGGATGCGCCCCTCCGGCCGGTTGGGCATCCCCGTCACCACCACCACCTGCGCCCCGGCGTCGCGCCAGCGCAGCGCCATCTCGGCCACCCGCGCGGGCCCCGCGCCCACCTCCGGGGGAAACTGCTGCACCAGGTATCCGACCTTGAGTCCCGCCATTCCGCTCAGGGATCCGGGGAAAGGACGCGGAACGTCCAGCCGCACTCGCGCCCGTCGTTCCGCTCGATCGCAAGCACCAGCACCGGGGCGGGGACCGCCGTCCCCAGGCGGGGGCAGTACCACCCCTGCGCCGGCTCCCGCTCGCCCACCGCCACGCGCACGGCGTCGCCGCCAAAGGGCTCGATGCGCACCGCCGCCTCCCCGCGCCGGGCGACGAAGGCCGTCCCCTCCGCCTCCACCCTCCAGTCGGGGTGCAGGTGGAGGAAGGACGCCACCGGCGCCCCCGCGGCGCCCTCCACGCGGTCCGCGATCCGCCATCCCGCCCCGTCGCGCGTGACGGTGCGGCGGTGCGCGGCCGCGGGGTCGTGGTACGGTCGATACGCGCCCTCGAAGCGGTAGCCGCCCTCCGCCTCGGCGTGTGAGGCGTCCAGCAGCCGCGCGCGGCGCGCCATGCGAAAGGTGCCCCACACCTCCGACTGCTCCAGCCCGGCGATCTGCACGGTGTTGTGCGCGCGGGTGCTGCGCACGTACTCGCGCAGCGGGTCGCCCGCGTAGCCGCTCAGGCCGGCGTCCACCGCGAAGGGCGCGCCCGCCAGGTCCAGTTCGAAGCCCAGCAGCCCGCAGTGGGCGTGGCCCGGCTGGTACGCCGGCCCCGGCTCCCCCGCGTCGATCACCAGGCGCTCGCCGCGCTCCGGGTCCGCCCACCCGTAGAAGCCCGCCCGCGGCAGCGCGAACGCGCCGCGCGGGTCCTCGGGCCGCGCGTCCACCACCCGCGCCGCCAGCGCCGCCAGGTACCCGCGCGAGGGGGCCGCGTCGTGCGCCGCGTCGTTGAACAGGTGCAGCGTGCCGTCCGGCCGGGCCAGCACCCCCAGCGCCCGCACCATCGCCGCCACCCGCGCCCGCACGGCGCCGGGAACGCGGACGCCCGCGGCGTTCATCAGCGCCATCACCTCCAGCAGGTCGCCGGCCGCGATGGCGTGGTACATGGGCGAGCGCTCGTAGTGGCCGCCGTCCGGCAGCACCTGCTCCGCCACCTCGCGCCAGAGGCGCGCGGCCCCGCGCCGCAGCCAGCGCTCCGGCGCCGCGCCGCGGAAGAGGAGGCCGACCGTCACCAGCGCCGCCAGGTTGCGCTGCAGGTGGTTGGCCAGCACGTGCCGCTCCAGCCGCCGCTCCAGGTACGCCGCCTGGGCGTGCAGGCTCTCCAGCAGCCGGCGCCGGAACCGGCCGTCGAGCGCGTCGCCGAAGAGGAGGAGCGCGTGCGTCCAGCTCACGATCCGCACGGAGACCGGGTACGGCTGCCACGCGTCCCCGGCCCCGGGGCGCGCGGCGTGCATCCACCCTTCCGCCAGCGCCGCGAAGCGCCGGGCGAAGCGCGCCTCCCCCGTGAGCCGCCACGCCCACGCCAGGTCCACTCCGTAGCCGAAGTACTGCAGGTGGTAGCTCCACAGGTGGCTGCCGTGGCGCCGCGTCCAGTCCACCGGCTCCAGCGCCTTGGTCCGCCCCAGGAAGGTGAAGCGCCCCGCCGCCACCTCACGCGCCCGCGCCAGCCGCGCCGCCGCGTCGTCCGGCCCCCACGCCGCCACGGCCGCCGCCAGCGCCGGAAAGCGCTCCTCCGCCGCCTCGCCCCCGGCGGGAAGGCGCAGGGGAAGCCGGTGCTGCACCTGCCGCAGCGGGCGGTAGACCACCTGCTCCCAACGCAGGTGCCGCGCCGTGTGCCAGTACAGCCCCGCCCGGCGAAGCAGCCCGATGGCCACCCCGTGCCCTTCCCCCGCCCGCACGGCCATCCTTTCCTTGGTCATGCCGGGCGGGGCTCCAGCGTGGCGCGCACCGCCGCCCGCTCCGGGCCGAACCAGCGGCCCAGGCCCTTGTCGGCGAAGAGCAGCCAGAACACCAGGGTGGCGAGGGTGACGGTGATCGCGAAGCTCACCAGCACCAGGTTGCTCCACGAAAAGCCGCCCAGCACGATGTACGCGTACAGGTACACGCCGAACGGCGAGTAGCCGCAGCGGTGCATGTACCGGTACGCCGCGCCGATCACCGCCCCCCCCAGCAGCATCCCCGCCAGGTAGCCGGGAAGGCCGAAGTTCATGTACATGATCCAGTGCCCCATCGGCTGCGCGGTCACGGGGAGCTGCCGCGCCGGCATGGAGGGGCGCACCTGGTTCCCCGCCATGATCGCCGTCAGGTACACCCCCTCGTCCACCGGGGGCTTGTCGGGAAGCAGGGTGCGGGGAATGGGCGCCGAGAGCAGGTCCACGTAGCTGGCGCCCCACCACAGCCGGTCGAAGCGCGAGAAGTAGCCCACGATCACCATCCCGCGGTCCACCGCGGTCAGCTGCGGCGCCAGGCGGGCCACGTTCCGCAGGGCGTCCTGCGCCACCAGCCCGGGGTTGCCGGCGTAGCGGGCGTGCGCGGTGCTGGTGCGGAACAGCGGCATCACCAGGATGAAGACGAAGAGCACCGCGCCCAGCGCCACCGTCCACGGCGTGACCAGCCGGCGGAAGCGGCGGATGCCGTAGTGCGCCGTCATCATGGCGAAGAGGATGAGCGTCACCGCGCCCGAGCGCCCGCCCATGGAGGCCAGCACCACGGCGACGGCCAGGATGCCCAGCACCACCAGCGCCCGCCGCGTCCAGGTCATGCGGAAGCGCAGCGAGTAGGTGAGCAGCAGCGCCGAGACGGTGAGCAGGAGCGTGTACGCCATGGAGACGTACCCCATCCCCGCGGCCACCGCGGTGCGGGTGTACAGCGCCTTCCACAGGTTGGCCAGCCCGCCGATCTGCGAAAGGAACCAGAGGTACGCCAGCGCCCCCAGCGCGCCGGTGAGCACGACGGCCGTCCAGGTGCGGCGCGGGGTGAACCGCTCCACGCGCAGCACGGGGAGGGGCCGCGCCAGCGCCGGCCCCAGCGGCGAGAGCAGCCCCAGGGCCATCGCCAGGAACCCCAGCGACGCCACCAGCACGTAGGCGGCCATGGTCCCCTCCAGGTCCTGCACCCAGGGCGAGACGTTCGTCTCGTGGCTCAGGTAGCTCCGGTCCGCCGCCAGCAGCAGCAGGTAGGGCATGGCCAGCAGGTGCAGCGCCGTCAGCACCCCCAGCGGCGCGAACAGGTCGCGCCCGCGGTCGCGCCGCAGCAGCCGCACGGCCGCCCACGGCAGCAGCGACGCGATCAGGAAGCAGAGCGCCAGGACGAGGATCATCGGCGGGCGAAAGGCTCGGCGTCGGGGGCTACGGGCGGAGCGCGCGGGCCACCCGGATGCTCACCCGCGACACCTCCAGCACCTCGTCCAGGGGGATGGGCGAGGGGCCGCCGGCGCGCACCGCCTGCACGAACGCCGCGGCGCACGCCTCCTGCCCCTTGTCCTGCGCCAGCAGCCGCATGCGGCTGAAGCCCGGCCACCCCCACCCGGTCAGGGTGCGGAAGTTGTCCAGCTGCAGCACCCGCCCCGCGGTGAACACCTCCACCCGCTCCTTGGGATACGCCTTGTGGCCGTTCGCCAGGTAGTGCACGGTGCCGAACGAGCCGTCCGCGAAGCGCAGGGTGAAGGCCGCCCGGTCGTCGCGCACCCCGGGGCCCGCGCCCACGCAGGTGGCGTCGAAGCCGGTGACGGGGCTGCCGGCCAGGAAGCGCAGCAGGTCCACGAAGTGGCACCCCTCGCCCACGATGCGGCCGCCGCCCACCCTGGGGTCCTGGAGCCAGTGCTCCGGCGGGACCTCGCCCGCGTTCACCGTCACGATGAACG
The DNA here is from genome assembly GCA_036260235.1 of Longimicrobium sp. GTDB lineage: Bacteria > Gemmatimonadota > Gemmatimonadetes > Longimicrobiales > Longimicrobiaceae > Longimicrobium. Next base: position 552 of record DATAAG010000614.1, on the reverse strand, counting down.
ACTTCGGCTCGTCGACCCCCCGCAGCAGTCCCTTCATCTTCACCACGTGGGGGGCGAAGCGGCGGTTGAAGCCCACCATCAGCAGGGGCGGCCGGGAGCCGTTCTTCGCCGCGCACGCCCGCTCGACGGCATCGACCTCCTCCTCGGTGAGCGCCAGCGGCTTCTCCACGAACACGTGCTTCCCCGCCTGCAGCGCCTGCACCGCCAGCGCCGCGTGCGAGTCGTGCCGCGTGGCGATGACGATGGAGTCGATCTGCGGGTCCGCGATGAGCGACGCGGTGTCCGTGGTCGCCTGGTCGAAGCCGTGCTTGCGCCCGAAGTGCACCCCCGCGATCCCGCCGCTGGTCGCCACCGAGCGCAGCCGCGCGCCCGCCTTCGCCAGCGCGGGGATGAGGACGCGCCCGGCGTAGTTCCCCGCCCCGATCACCCCCACCACCGCCGCGCCGGGCGCGTCCTCATCCCCGCGCTGGCGAAGGCGGGCGCGCGGCTGCGCTCGGTGGCGACCAGCGGCGGGATCGCGGGGGTGCACTTCGGGCGCAAGCACGGCTTCGA
>DATAAG010000613.1:0-4740 GCA_036260235.1 Longimicrobium sp. | reverse complement strand
GCCCACCCCAACCTCCCCCAGGGGTTTTTGGGGGAGGTGGGCGAGTCTTGCGAGCCCGGAGGGGGCGCGGCGTGCGGCAGGATGTCCGCTTCTGCGCACGGGCAGTTCTCCCCCTCTCCGCGAGGAACGAGCGGGGAGGGGACCGGGGGGAGGGCCTCTACGCCGGCCCCGGGCAGTACGGCAGCCCGTCGTCGTCCCAGCGCAGTTCGACGATTGTTGCGTTGCGCGGCGCGTCGGGCGAGCCGAAGCGGGCGTGGGTGATCAGCCAGTCGCGGCCGTCGCGGGTGCGGAACCAGGCGCAGTGGCCGGGGGCGTGGATGCCGTGCTCCGGCATGGACCGCAGGACGAAGCCGCGCCCGCCGCGCGTCACGTTCACCAGGCGCCCGTGGTCGTCCTCCACCAGCGCGCCCACGGCGTAGAAGCCGAAGTAGCAGCCGCCGCTGTACAGGTACACGCGCCGCCCGTGTGGATTCACGAGGCCGCCCACCGGCGCCTCCACGGTGCTCCACCGCACGGTGTCCGCGCGCCAGTCCACGCCGGGGATCTGCTTCCACGGCATCCGGCGCGCGGCGTCGAAGAGGTGCCAGTCCTCCGAGGGTCGCGCGAGGACGGTGGGGGGCGAGAGGACGCGCGTGAGGTCTTCGGTCACCGCGGCCTCCACGATGCCGGTGCCGAACGGCTCCGCGTCCGTGAAGTCCGCCGCCCAGGCCAGGCGCAGCGAGCCGTCCGGCGCGCGGTACACGTCCGGGTCGATGGCAAAGTCCGTGTCCGGCGTCAGCACCTGGCCGGAGTCGATGAACGGCCCCTCCGGCCGCTCGGCGTCCGCGCGGCGGATCCGGTGGCCGACGTGCGCCTCCTCGCCGATGCCGGCGGCGCGCGAGTACAGCATCACGTACGGGCGCGGCAGGCCGGGGACGTAGCGCACGCACGGCGCCCAGTGCGCCCGCGGCGGCGCGTCGTCCGGCGGGATGCCGGGGCCCAGCGCGGTCCAGGTGGCGAGGTCGTCGGAGGCGAAGACGGGGAACGCGCCGGCGGATGCTCCCCCGCCGCGGCCGTCGCCGGTCTCGTCGCGAGTCACGTAGACGTAGAACCGGTGGTCCGCCGCCACCCCCTCCGGGACGGCGAGCAGGTACGGGTCGCCCTGGTCGGCGGCTTCGGGATGGAGAGGCCGGTAGCTTACCGGCCCGTCGACACGCTTCAGGGACTGCATCAAGATGAACTGCTCTCGTGGTCGATTCTCGTTCGCGCTGCTCGCGGCCCTGGCCTCGCTGGCCGCGTGCGTCCCGGCGGGGCCGGCGGTCACGCCGGCGCCCGGCACCACCGGGGCGCCCGCGGGCGCGTGCACCTTCACCAATCCCATCGCCACCGGCGCGGACCCCTGGCTGGAGTTCCGCGACGGCTGGTACTACATGGCGCAGTCGACGAACGCGGACGGCCAACGTAGCACCATCTGGGTCTTCCGGTCGAGAAAGCTCACCGACCCCATGCGCGACAGCGTGCTCGTCTGGACCTCGCCGGAGGCGGGGTGGAACCAGACGCACGTCTGGGCGCCGGAGATCCGCTTCGTGGACGGCCGCTGGTACATCTACTACGCCGCCGGGCGCCCGGGCCCGCAGGACGCGCCCTTCATCTACCAGCGCGCCGGCGTGCTCCGCGCGCGGACGGACGACCCGCAGGGCGCGTGGGAAGAGCTGGGCCAGCTGGACACCGGCGGCGACGTCGGCACCCGCGCGGACGACGTGTGGGCCATCGACTTCACCGTCCACCGCCTGGGCGGGCAGCTGTACGGCATCTGGTCGGGATGGAGCGACAACACGCCCGTCGCCCGCACGCCGCAGTACCTGTACATCGCCCGCATGGCCAACCCCTGGACGGTGGCCGGGCCGCGCTCCCTGATCTCCGCGCCCGAGGAAAGCTGGGAGCGGCGCGTGGATCCCGTCGACGGGCTGGACCTGAACGAGGGTCCGCAGGTGCTGGAGCGCAACGGCAACGTCTTCATCATCTACTCCACCCGCGAGTCGTGGACGCCCGCCTACCGCCTGGGCCAGCTGCGGCTGACGCCGGGCGCGGACCCCATGCAGCGCGCCAGCTGGACCAAGTCGGGGCCGGTGTTCGCCCAGGCCAACGACGTCTACGGCCCGGGGCACAACGGCTTCGCGAAGTCGCCGGACGGCACGGAGGACTGGATCGTCTACCACGCCAAGGTGGACACGGGCCCCAACTGGAACCGGGTGATCCGCGCGCAGCGCTTCACCTGGCGGCCCGACGGCTCCCCGGACTTCGGCGAGCCGGTCGCGTCGGGCGTGCCGCTCCGCGTCCCCTCCGGCGAGCCGTGCGAGCGCTGACGCCGCCGCTGATGCACCGGCTGCGGCTGCCGCCCCTGGCGGAGGCGCCGTTCGCGTTCCAGGTGGTGACGGACGGAGAGGGGTTCACCATCACGGGTCCGGACGCGTCCGGCCCGCAGGCGACCGCGACGTACCGGCTGCGCGACCGGACGCACAACGCCTGGCTGGACCTGTTCGCCGAGGTGGCCCGGCGCTTCGGCACGCGGGTGCCGCGCAACCGCCGGCCGGCGGAGGCGCCGACGTTCACCGCGCCGTACCGGCCGCTGCTGACGGAGAACCTTGCGCCCGGCGTGCTGCACGGCTACGGCGATCCCGCCGTGACCCGCGTGGGGGAGTGGTGGTACCTGGTCGCGACCAGCAACGACGCGCCGGATTCGTTCCCCATCGCCCGCTCGCGCGACCTGCGCCGGTGGGAGCTGCGCGGCTTCGTGTTCCCGCGCGGCCACAAGCCGGCGTGGGCCGCGGACGGCGAGGGGGTGAGCGACTACTGGGCGCCGGAGATGCACCGCATGGCCGGCGAGTACCGCGTCTACTTTGCCGCGCGCGAGAAGGACGGGCACGACCTGGCCATCGGCGTCGCCACGGCGCCCACCCCGGAGGGGCCGTGGAGCACGCCGGACCGGCCGCTGCTGCGGGGCGGCGTCATCGACCCGCACGTGGTGGTCGACGAGCGCGGCGCCGCGTACCTGCTGTGGAAGGACGACGCGAACGACGTCTGGCCCGGCCGGCTGAACCGGCTGCTGCACGACCACCCACGCCTGATCCCGGCGCTGTTTCCGGACGAAGCCGACCGCCGCACCGCATCGCTCCTGGCCACCCTGTGGCCGTGGGTGCGCACGCGCGAGCCGATGGAGCGCTTCTTCGTCCAGCAGCTCCTGATCGAAGCGGTCACCGATGACTTCACCGCCATCCGCGGCCGCCTGCGCGCGCTGCAGTGGGCGGAGGAGGAAGCGGACGTACGCAGGGTGATGGGCGCCGTGCTGGACGCCATGCGTACGCCGGTCTGGGCGGAGTGGCTGTCTCCGGACGGGCGGAGCCTGGCCGGCCAGCGGACGCTGGTGCTGGCCAACGACCAGGAGTGGGAGGCGCACCTGATCGAAGGCGTCTGGGTCACGCGCCACGGCGGCAAGTACTACGCGTTCTACGCCGGCAACGACTTCTCCACCGCGCGCTACGGCATCGGCGCCGCGGTGGCGGACGGCCCGCTGGGACCGTACCGCAAGCTGCCGGAGCCGCTGCTGCGCTCCACGGCGGAGTGGTGGGGGCCCGGGCACCCCTCGGTGGCGCCGGGGCCGGACGGCGAGCCCTGGCTCTTCCTCCACGCCTTCTTCCCCGGCCGCACGGGCTACAACGAGTTCCGCGCGCTGCTGGCGGTCCCCCTGGTGCTGGACGGCGACCGTGTGTCGGTGCGTGCGCCCGTGGAAGGTGAGGGCGGGTGACGGCGGCATCGCCCTCGTGCCCGCGAAGGCGGACAGCGCGTGGTCGTTGCGGCGATTTCAATCGCCGGTCCCGGGGCCGGCGTCGATGCACGACCGTTCGGAATCGCCGTCCGTGCGACGACCAGGGCCGGGAGCCGGCGCGGATCGGGATCGAGATGAACACGAGCGGAGGCGCGCGATGAGGGTGCTGGTGACGGGCGGGGCGGGATACGTGGGGAGCGCGGTGGTGGCGCAGCTGGCCCGGGCCGGGCACGAGATCGTCGTGCTGGACAGCCTGTACCAGGGCCACCGCGCCGCCGTGCACCCCGGCGCCGACTTCGTGGAGGGCGACCTGGCCGACCGCGCCCTGGTGAACCGGGTGATGGCGGAGCGCAGGCCGGAGGGCATCCTGCACTTCGCCAGCCACACGCGCGTGGGCGAGTCGATGGACCGGCCCTTCCTGTACCTGGGCGACAACGTGCGCAACGGGCTCAACCTGCTGGAGGCCGCGGCGGAGCACGGGGTGCGGCGCTTCATCCTCTCCTCCACCGCCAACCTGTTCGGCCTGCCGGAGCGCATCCCCATCGACGAGGACACGCCCATCCGCCCCGGCAGCCCCTACGGCGAGGGCAAGCTCATCCTGGAGCAGATGCTGCGCTGGATGGACGACCGCTTCGGGATGCGCTACGCCGCCCTGCGGTACTTCAACGCCGCCGGCGCCCTCTCCCCGGAGCTGGGCGAGGACCACGATCCCGAGACGCACCTGATCCCCATCGTCCTGCAGGTGGCGCTGGGCCAGCGCCACCACGTCACCATCTACGGCGACGACTACGACACGCCGGACGGCACCTGCGTGCGCGACTACATCCACGTCGAGGACCTGGCGGACGCGCACCTGCGGGCGCTGGATGCGCTGGACGGCCGCAGCCGCACCTACAACCTGGGGATCGGCCGGGGCTACAGCGTGCGCGAGGTCA
>DATAAG010000612.1:0-1796 GCA_036260235.1 Longimicrobium sp. | reverse complement strand
GCCGTCGCGCCCGGCGTGCGCGCGGCCTGCGCCGCGAAGAGGCGGTGCACCGCGACGCCGCCCCCGTCCTCGCACGCCGGTCCGCTCCCGTACGCCAGGAGCGTCCGCGCCTCCTCCGCGGGCAGGATCGCCAGGCGCGATACGCGCTCCTCCGGCCAGGCGCCGACCGCGCCCAGCAGCGTGCGGTACTGCGCTGCGAAGCGCTCCATGGTGGCGGCGTCGAACAGGTCGGTCCGGTAGCGCACGCTCCCGCCCAGCTCCTCGCCCACCTCGTGGAGGTCCAGCTCCAGGTCGAAGCGCACCGTCCGGATCTCGCCCCCCAACCCCTCCAGCCGCAGCCCGCCGATGGCCGGCACCTCGCCGAAGCGCACATTCTGGAGCGCGAACATCACCTGGAAGAGCGGCGTGTGCGACAGGTCTCGCTCCGGCGCGACCTCCTCCACCAGGCGCTCGAACGGCAGGTCCTGGTGGGCGTATGCCCCCAGCGCCGTCTCCCGCACCCGTCCCAGAAGCTCCACGAACGAGGGGTCGCCGGAGAGATCGATACGCAGCGCCAGCGTGTTGACGAAGAAGCCGATCAGCCCCTCCGTCTCCACCTGCGTGCGTCCCGCGATCGGCGAGCCGACGACCAGGTCCTCCTGCCCCGACCAGCGCGAGAGCAGCAGGTCCAGCGCGGCGTGCGTCACCATGTAGAGCGTCGCCCCTTCCCGCCGGGCGAGAGAGCGCAGCCCCCGGGTGATGTCCGCGCCAAGGCGGAACCCGTGCGAAGCGCCGCGCGAGCTCGCCACCGCCGGGCGCGGGCGGTCGGTCGGGAGCTCCAGCGCAGGGGGCGCGCCACCCAGCCGCTCCCGCCACCAGTCGAGCTGGCGGCGGAGCACCTCGCCCCGGAGCCAGCTGCGCTGCCAGACGGCGAAGTCCGCGTACTGCACCGCCAGCGGTGGCAGCGGCGATGCCGGCCGTGCTGCACCGGAGGGCCGCGAGAGCGCCTCGTAGAGGGTGAACAGCTCGCGGAAGAGCACGCCCATGCTCCAGCCGTCGCTGACGACATGGTGCATACACAGCAGCAGCACGTGCTCCTCGTCGGAGAGGCGCGTCAGCGTCGCGCGGAGCAGCGGACCGCGCTCCAGGTCGAAGGGGCGCGCCGCGTCCTCCCGCGCCAGACGGCGTGCCTCGTGCTCGCGGGCCTGCGGCGCGAGCCCGGTGAGGTCCAGCACGGGCAGGGGGGCGGGCGCGGGCGGGTGGACGATCTGCACGGCGCCCTGCTCCACCGGGCGGAACGTGGTGCGCAGCGCCTCGTGGCGGCGCACCAGCTCGCCCAGCGCCCGCTCCAGGGCGCGCGCGTCGAGGCACCCCCGCAGCCGGCCCGGCCAGGGCATGTTGTAGCCGGCGCCCTCCGGCTCCATCTGGTGCAGGAACCAGAGCCGCTCCTGCGCGAACGACAGCGGCAGCGGCCCCGTGCGCTCGGTCGGCACCACCGGCGGCAGCGCAGGCGCCCCCGCGCGCCGGATCTCCTCCACGCGCCCGGCCAGCTCCGCCACCGTGGGTCCCTCGAAGAGCGCCCGCAGCGGCAGCTCCACCCCGAACACCTGCCGCACCCGGGAGATCACGCGCGTGGCCAGCAGCGAGTGGCCGCCCAGCTCGAAGAAGCTCTCCGTCACCCCCGCCCGCTCCAGGCGCAGCACCTCCGCCCAGATCTCCGCCAGCACCTCCTCCGTCGGCGTGCGCGGGCTCACGTAGCGCCCCTCTGCCGAGGCGAATTCCGGCTCCGGCAGCGCCTTGCGGTCCAGCTTCCCGCT
>DATAAG010000611.1:0-2592 GCA_036260235.1 Longimicrobium sp. | reverse complement strand
GGCGGCGGTGGGCGACGGGGGGGCGTCGCACCCGGCCAGCACCGCGGGAACGAGGGCGGCGAGCGCGAGGGCGCGCACGCCGGGGAGGGGGAACTGCTGGGCTCTGGTCATGTGAGAGCGGGAGCGGGGGTGGGTGATACGGGCGGACGTGCCCGGCTTTCCAGGCAAATGCCGGAGCCGGAGCCATGTGTTCACGCGTCCGGGACCGGACGCCGCCAAACAGATGAACACTCCACAACGCTGCAAGCCGGCGGAAACTGACAGGACTACGGCGACGCCCGGTACCATTTTCCATTACGAAAACATGAGAAAGGAGGCACCTCCACGGGGAGGGCGAACTTCCTTCTCCCATTGCTTCCGTGCCAGGTAGCAGTTCAGGAGATACGAAGAAAGCAGCAGAGAAACAGAAGGAACATCTCTGCTTCTCCGCTGCTCTGTTCGAGGCGATCTGTGACCCGTTTGCGTCGCTCAGCGGATGGTGTCCACCCGCAGCGACGGGTCGGGGCGCATCTCGGCGAGGCCCCGCCGCGCCCGCGTCTGGCTCGTGCGGCGGATGGTCTCCAGGATCTCGCGGTTGCGGCGCATCACGCCGGGGTCCTTGTAGGGCCGCTCGTGGTGCAGGTGCATGCAGACGGCCCGGTGCCGCACCTGGATTCCGCGCACCCCCAGGTTCACCAGGCGGTACCCCACGGCCCGGTCCAGCCCGCCGTAGCCCATCTCCATGTCGAAGCCGTTCACCGCGAAGATCGCCTCGCGCCAGACGGAGGCGTTGTTCCCGGCGAAGAGCGGCGCCGTGGGCGTCAGCCGGTCCAGCGCCGCCGCCAGCGGGCGGCTGCGCACCATCCGCAGCGCCCGCCGCCCCGGCCGCCACCCCTGCGCCCGCAGCCACCCCAGCTCCGCGAAGCGGCCGGCGCGCACGTCCTCCACCGTCACCGCGTCGCTGGCCCGCGCGGGCAGCTTCAGGTAGCCGCCGCCCAGGTACCGCCCCGGCTGCGCCAGCGCGCGGTGCACCGCCACCAGGTCCGCGCGCGGGATGCTGTCGCCGTCGGTGAACAGCAGGTAGTCGCCGCCGGACGCCGCGATCGCGCGGTTCATGATCTCGCTCTTGCGAAAGCCGCGGTCCGGGTGCCAGACGTGCACCACCTGCATCCCCGACTCCCGGCAGACGCGCTGGATGGCGTCCGCCGTCTCCGGCCCCGAGCCGTCGTCGGCCACCAGCAGCTCGAACGCGCGGTCCGTCTGGCAGGCGTACCCCCAGAGCACCCGCTCCAGGTCCCGCGGCTTGTTGTAGGTGGAGACGATGACGGAGAGGTTCACCCCTGCCTCGCGGAGAGCCGAGAGCACCGGGGCATGACGAGGATCGGGCGTCCGCGAAGGCGAACGGCGCAGGATCGATGCGGCGACTTGTGCCGATTGATCACCGGATCAGGCAAGGCACGTCCTGGGGAGGGATGACGGGCGGCCTCACACGCGCATGCGGCGGCTGCAGTCCGCGAAGGCGGATCTTGCGACGTTCCAGCGGCGAATCATGCCGGTTGCGAATCAATCCGGTAATCTCAGCCTCGTTCTCCGCCGGAACCGTCCAGCGAGAGAATCTGGCTGCGGTGCAGTCCGCGAAGGCGGACTTTGCGAATTTCCAGCGGCGACTTCAGTCGCTCAGGCGCGGGCCCGGCGATTCCCGTTTAGAGCCGCAATGGGCATCATTCGGTCCCGCGGGGGCCGCACGCGCTGAGCTGCCTTCACGGCGTGGCGAGCACCTCGGTGGTCGTCTGCACGTCGCCGCCCAGGATCGGCGCGACGCGGTAGCCCAGCCCGCGCAGGCACGCGAGCGAGGCCGCGTGCGCCTCCGGGCCGTGGGTGGAAAGGAAGATGACGGGACGATGCCGCTCCAGCATCTGACGGGCACCTTCCAGCACGGAGACTTCCGCGCCCTCCACGTCGATCTTGACCGCCGCCGGGGCCAGGGCGTGCTCCGCGCAGTAATCGTCCAGGCGAATCGTGCGCACCTCCAGCGCGCCGCCCGCCGCCAGGTGCCCCGTGCCGCTCCCCGTGCCGAAGTCGAAGCGCGCCGTCCCCGCCTGGTCGCTCACCGCCGCCTGCTCCACGCGGACGTTGCCGAGCGCGTTGATGCGCACGTGGCGGCGCAGGAAGTCCGCGTTCTGCGGGTTGGGCTCGAAGGCGTGCACCCGGCCGGATTCGCCCGCCAGGACGGCGGCGAGGAGCGTGTAGTATCCCACGTGGGCCCCCACGTCCAGCACCGTGGCGCCGGGGCGGATGTGCTGCTGGAACAGCCGCGTCTGTTCCCGCTCGTAGGTGCCGTTGAGGATGCGCAGCACCTTGCCGCGGCTGGCAGGCAGCCACCACCGCCCCCGCAGCCGTCCCGCGATGATCGGCAGTCGCACTCGTCTTTCGAAATCCGGGGAAGATCGCGGCTCCCCGCCGCGCGGCCGGTATTCTAACCCGGCGCCCGTCTGCGGGAAACCGAACGGGAACGTAAAGGAGAGAGGACGCGGCGGATGGCTTCCTCCACGTCCTCTCTCTTCCCGGACCGGGCGAGTCGGCCAACACCGCCGTTTGCGCGCAGAGCCCATG
>DATAAG010000610.1:0-16531 GCA_036260235.1 Longimicrobium sp. | reverse complement strand
CGCACGAATCTCTCGTCCCCATCAACCTCCCCCAGGGGTTTTTGGGGGAGGTGGGCGAGTCATGCGAGCCCGGAGGGGGCGCGGCGGCTCACACCGGACCTTTCCATTCAGCGCCTGTAGACGCGGGGCGCCTTCCATCACATCAGAAAATTCAGGTTTGTTGCGGACGAACGCGGGCTCCTGGTGAGGCGACTTTCTTAGGAGGGAGGCGCCCGACGGATCCTGCGGGCCGCTCACGGGCCTCCGCGCCGACCGAAGAATCTGTACGCTGGGCGGCAGGATCTCACGGTCACGGTGAGTTCCCCGGACTACATCCGGGGCGGGGCTCGGTGCGAGAGGCGGGAGATTCTTCGGTCGCGTCACACGCTCCGTGCTCATCCGTGGGTTCGGTGCGGGCGCTCCCTCAGAATGACAGGTGTTTTTCCGGATCCGGTATTACTCTGCTGACTCAGTGTGAGGGCAAATTCTTTGCGGATCTGGATCAATCGCCGGCCGCGCCCTGCATCCAGCGCAGCCAGGGGCGGTGCACGTGGTAGCGCGGCACCGCGGTGATGCTCTCGCGCTCCGAATCGATCAGCCGCCGCTGCACCAGCCGGGCGAGCGCGTCCTGCACGCCGCGCCGCGACAGCCCCGTTCCGTCCGCGATCTCGCGCAGGCTCGCTGCGGCCTGGTCCACGCCCTCTCCGTGCGTGCGGCGCCACAGGAACAGGTACACCAGGAACGCCGACGGCTGGTGGTCGTGCCCCACCAGGTCCGCCATCAGCGTGTCGATCACGTACGCGTCCACCTCGATCGTCCGCACGTCATCCTCCCGTCCCGGGTCTATGGCAGCAGATGCCATAGTAGCCGCTTCGCGCCTTGTGGCGCCAGGGGTTTTCCGCTTTCATTGTGCGCGCACCGACCGCGCAGCGAACCCCCTTTCGACCACCGGGAGCAGCCCCATGATCAAGGCCGTCAAGTTCGTCGCCGCGTACGTGAACGACCAGGACCGTGCGCTGGCCTTCTACACCCAGAAGCTGGGCTTCACCGTGGCCACCGACCAGCCGATGGGACCGGACGCCCGCTGGATCGAGCTGCGCATTCCCGGCGCCGAGACGGCGCTGGTGGTCGTGAAGCCGATGATGCCGGAGCACCACGTGGGCGGGTTCATGAACATGGCCTTCGTCGCCGACGACGTGCAGAAGACCTACGAGGAGCTTTCCGCGCGCGGGGTGGAGTTCACCCAGCCGCCCAGGACGGAGTCGTGGGGCACCGGCGCCGTCTTCAAGGACCCCGACGGCAATCTCTTCGCACTATCGAGCAAGTAGGCGCACCGGGGTCTGGGGCGACATCATCCCCGCTGCCGAGCAGACGAACGTGGACCGGACGGGTCCAACCGGGTTATCATGGCGAGTTGTGCGGGTGCAGAAGCCCGCCTAGCTTGGTGACGACCATACCCATGAAGCCAGTTTCAGCGGAAACCGATGTCGCAGCTTGATCTGCTTTCAGGACCGCTCCCGGTCATCCCCACTTCGATCGGCCAGGCCCAGGTCACCAGCTTCGACGCGAAGCAGGTCCTGACTCCGGCCACGGGGTTCATGTCGGCGTTCGACTACACGCTGAACCCGTTCGTGGGCTGCTCGTTCGGCTGCTCCTACTGCTATGCGGCATTCTTCACCAGCACGCCCGAGCGCCGCGAACACTGGGGATACTGGGTGGACGTCAAGCGCAACGCGGTAGAGCAGCTGCGCCGCGCGCGGGGGCTTTTCGGCAAGAAGATCTACATGAGCTCCGTCACCGATCCCTACCAGCCGATCGAGCGCGAACTCGAGCTCACGCGTGGAATGCTGGAGGTCATGGCCGAGCCGGAGCGCCAGCCCCGCCTGGTGGTGCAAACCCGCAGCCCGCTCGTCGCGCGTGATGCCGATCTGCTGGCGAAGCTGCGCCACGTCCGAGTCAACATGACCATCACGACGGACGACGAAGCCATCCGCAAGCGGTTCGAGCCGATGTGCCCCTCCAACGACCGACGCATCGAAGCGCTGATGCAGGTGAAGCGCGCCGGGGCTCGCATCGGCGTGTGCATCACACCCATGCTTCCCCTGCGCGATCCCGCCCGGTTTGCGGACCGGCTGGCGTCGCTGGAGGCCGACGTCTACGTAGCGCAGCCGTTCAAGCCGTCGCGCGGGCCGTTCGCGGCCAGCACAAGGCAGATGGCCACGGACATTCTGCATGAATTCGGCTGGGACGACCGTCGTTACCGGCGCGCCTTCGACGAGCTCCGCGCCCGCCTTCCGCACCTGTACGAAGGCCAGGACGGCTTCATGCCGGAGTAGCAGCCCGTTGCAGACCCACCCGTGAAATAGTAAGTTTGGCCGATAAGGGCTGCGGATGCGCGGCCCTTTTTCAGCGCCTTGCACTGGAGGGCACTTGCCGAGTGGGCCGAGCAACCCGGCGTGGGAGGAGATGGAGCGGGTCGTGTCAGAGGTCGTTCTTGACAGCTGCCGTTCCGCGGAGCAGGCGGGCAGGCTCGCAGAGTTCTACACCAACCTGCGGATCGCGGCAGACGAGTTGTACAACCTGGGGGCCCGGGAGAACGTGGATTACGGCCTGGAACGCATCGGTGAGGCCTATGCCCTGTGGTATCACATGCGGCGCGTCGCCAGCGTCTACCAGGCGCTGGAGACGCTCCGGGAAGACTTGAAGCGGGCGCTGTGGGATGACCGGGAGTGGCGCGTGCTCGATGTGGGTTCGGGTACATGTGCCGCAGCCATGGCGATCATGCGATGGCTCGCGGACAACGAAGAGGGCGCGGACCTGGTGTCCACCTGCTCGGTTCTCGCCATCGAACCTTCGCATTCCATGCGCCGCATCGGCGACGGGATCGTTGCCCGGTTTGGTACCGCCATCGGCAGGGAGTTCGACCGCTACGACGTGCTGCCGCACACACTGCAGGAGGCGCCGATTGACGGTGAGCGGAAGTTCGACCTGATCATCTTCAGCACTACGTTCGATTTTCTCACCGGCCGCGCGCGCGAGGAGATGATGAAATCCGTGGTACGCCTGGTGGAACAGCACCTTGCTGTCTGGGGCACGGTGTTGTTCATCGTTCCGGTGGGCGGACCCGACGAGAACTCGAAGTGGGATTTTGTGCAGGAGCTAGGTGACCGGGTGAGAACCGTGCCGCAGGTGAGCTGGTGCACCGTCGGGGATCTGGTGGAGCTTCCGGCAGAAGGAGTGCAGCAGGCGTTGGAAAACGTGCGTGGCGCGTTCAATCGCGGGGCGGCGGCGCTGGGGCAGCCGCCGGTATTCCCGACCGGCGCCGGCGTTCCAGGCGACGAACGCAAGCCGCGCTACCTGGCCGATGTGCGGCCGCGCGCCCTGAGGCGCAAGCCGCCGCGGTAGTAAACGCGCCACGACTTTGCGTCCCGGAGGGGCGGCAGTCCGGGTCTGCCGCCTCGAGCTTGTCAGCTTTTGCGATCCGGCTTCACGCCCGCACGAGCTTCTTGTACTTGATGCGGTGGGGGATGTCGGCGGCGGGGCCGAGGCGGCGCTTCTTGTCGGCCTCGTACTCGCGGTAGTTGCCCTCGTACCACACCACCTCGCTCTCCCCCTCGAACGCCAGGATGTGCGTGGCGATGCGGTCCAGGAACCAGCGGTCGTGGCTGATCACCACCGCGCAGCCGGCGAAGTCCAGCAGCGCCTCCTCCAGCGCCCGCAGCGTGTCCACGTCCAGGTCGTTCGTCGGCTCGTCCAGCAGGATCAGGTTGCCGCCCTCCTTGAGCACCTTGGCCAGGTGCACCCGGTTGCGCTCGCCGCCGGAAAGGGTCTTCACCAGCTTCTGCTGGTCGGCGCCCTTGAAGTTGAACCACCCGCAGTAGGCGCGGCTGTTCACCTTCATCCGCCCCAGCTCGATGGTGTCCTCGCCGCCGGAAAGCTCCTGCCACACGGAGTTCTCGCCGTTCAGCGAGTCGCGGCTCTGGTCCACGTACGCCAGCCTGACCGTGGCGCCCACCCGCAGCGATCCGGCGTCCGGCTGCTCCTTTCCCGTGATCATGCGGAAGAGCGTGGTCTTGCCCGCGCCGTTGGGGCCGATGACGCCCACGATGCCGCCGCGCGGCAGGCGGAAGTTGAGCCCCTCGAAGAGCAGCTTGTCGCCATACCCCTTGGCCACGTCCTCGGCGATCACCACCTCGTCGCCCAGGCGCGGGCCGGCGGGGATGATGATCTCCGCCGTGGTGATCTTTTCCCGCTGGTCGGCGTTCAGCAGCTGCTCGTAGCCCTGGATGCGGGCCTTGCTCTTGGCCTGCCGCGCCCGCGGGGCCATGCGCACCCACTCCAGCTCGCGTTCCAGGGTGCGGCTGCGCGCGGAGGCCTGCTTCTCCTCGCGCCGCAGCCGCTCCTGCTTCTGCTCCAGCCAGCTCGAGTAGTTGCCCTTCCAGGGGATTCCCTCGCCGCGGTCCAGCTCCAGGATCCACTCCGCCACGTTGTCCAGGAAGTAGCGGTCGTGGGTGATGGCCACGATGGTGCCCTTGAACGCCGCCAGGTGGTGCTCCAGCCAGGCCACGGACTCGGCGTCCAGGTGGTTGGTGGGCTCGTCCAGCAGCAGCAGGTCCGGCTCCTCCAGCAGCACCTTGCACAGCGCCACGCGGCGCCGCTCGCCGCCGGAGAGGTTCTCCACGCGCGCGTCGGCCGGGGGAAGGCGCAGCGCCTCCATGGCGATCTCGATCTTGCGGTCCAGCTCCCACAGGTTGGCGGCGTCGATGGCATCCTGGAGGCGCGCCTGCTCGTCCAGGAGCCGGTTCATCTCGTCGTCGTCGCTCACGTCGCCAAAGCTGGCGTTCACCTCGTCGAAGCGGCGCAGCAGGTCGCGCTGGGCCTTGACCGCCTCTTCCACGTTGCCGCGCACGTCAAGCGCGGGGTCCAGCTCCGGCTCCTGGGCCAGGTAGGCGATGCGGGTGCCCTCGGCGGCCCACGCCTCGCCGTTGAAGTCCCTGTCCACCCCCGCCATGATGCGCAGCAGGCTGCTCTTGCCGCTGCCGTTGGGGCCCACGACGCCGATCTTGGCGCCGGGATAGAAGGAGAGCCAGATGCCCTTGAGGATCTCGCGGTTGGGCGGCACCACCTTCCGCAGCTCCTTCATCACGTAGATGAACCGCGACGTATCGAGATTGCTCATCAGTGCTCAGATCGGGTAGATGTCCATCAGGGGCAGCGCGCGCAGCCGGCCCAGGTCGTTTGAGGGCGGGAAGATAGCATGCGCGGGGCGGCGGCGGGAGGTGGGGGTGGGAAGAGTGCGAACGTGCGATCGTGGGAGGATGGAGGTGGCACATCGTGGATGCGGGCCCTGCGACCAGCGATTGAAATCGCCGCAACGACTACACACTGTCCGCCTTCGCGGACACCACCGCGATCACGCGCGGAACAGTGAGGGTCCGCTGGTGTGCACGTCGGGCGGCGTGCGGCACGAAGGGTCCGCGAAGGCGGACATCCGCGAATTTCCAGCGGCGAATGATGCTCATTGCGAATCAAATCCGGCAACTGCTTCCACCGGAACTCGCCACCACGCTCCTGAGGCAGCGATGCAGTCCGCGTAGGCGGACTTTGCGAATTTCCAGCGGCGACTTCAGTCGCTCCGACGCGGGCGCGGCGATTCCCGGTTCAGGTTCGCAAGGGGCATCATTCGCTCCAGGCGCGGGAGGCGGCGATTCCCGGTCCAGATTCGCAACGGGCATCATTCCCTCAATGGATGGCGGCGATCGACGGGCATGCATGCACGCGCAGGTGCACGGCTCCTGCGCACCGGCCCTGGCGGTCCGGTACACGGCCGCGCGAGGCTGCCACCTGTGAAAACGGAGGTTCGGATGCGGCGGTTCCGGCCGGGCTCGATCCGCGGGATGGCGGCCGTTCTCGCCGCGGCGGCCTGCGCGGCGTGCGGCCAGGAGCGGGCGTGCGAGCTGGGGGCGATGGCGGACACCACGGGATGGCAGGTGTTCGATGCGGGGCCGTTCGTCTTCAAGCTGCCGCCCGGCTACCGCGACGACTACCCGATCGGCACGGACTCGTACGCCGGATTGTGGACGCAGGGCGAGCGCTCCATCACCTTCTCCTGGGGCCCGCACACGGCCGATCCGCGCGACCCGCCGCGAAATCCAGCCGCCCCGCCGCTCTGCCGGGCGCGAATCGGCGGCCGGACGGCGCTGGTGAGCCAGGGCGCGAGGGGGCCGGACAGCGCACGGCGGTACTTCGTGGGCGCCTGGTGGGAGCGGCCGGACACGCTGGGCGCCAACCTGTACGTCGGCGGCTATGGGCCGGCGAGCGATTCCGCCGGCCGTGCCGTCGCAACGACCGTCGTGCGCACCGTGCGCCTTCGCACGGTCTGGAGCCCGCAGGACAGCGCCCGCTTCACCTGGCGCCTCTGCGAGATCAGCCGCGTGAACCATCCGCCCTCAGGCGTGGAAGAGGCCGCTCCGTCGCGGGACCCGCGCAACTGCCCCGCCACCCGCCCACCTCCCGCCGCGTACGATCGCGTGCGATGACCGGGCGCCGGGATCGAAACCGCAACGCCGCACCATCGTAGTTGCCGGCGCTTCCGATCCTGGATTCGCGACGGCTGGCAAACGGCAGATCACGCGGGGAGGTGCCATGGAGGAATGGATCGTCGGCATCGAGGGGGTGACCAAGCGGTTCGGCGCGGTGACGGCGGTGGACGGCGTGTCGCTGCAGGTGCGCGGCGGCGAGGTGTTCGCGCTGCTGGGGCCCAACGGCGCGGGCAAGTCCACCCTCATCCGCATGCTCCTGGGCCTGCAGAAGCCGGACACGGGCCGCATCGTCTACCGGCTGGACGGTGCACCGACGCCGCCGCGGCCGGAGCAGGTGGGCTACCTGCCGGAAGACCGCGGGCTTTATCCCGAGATCAAGGTGCTCCCCACCCTGGTCTACTTCGGCGTGCTGCGCGGAATGGAGCGGCGCGCCGCCCGCGCCGCGGCGGAGCGGTGGCTGGAGCGCATGGGGCTGGGCGACCGGCGCGCGGAGCCGCTCAAGGCGCTCTCCAAGGGAAACCAGCAGAAGGTGCAGTTCATCAGCGCGGTGCTGCACCAGCCGCGCTTTGCCGTGCTGGACGAGCCGTTCAGCGGGCTGGACCCCATCAACCAGGACTTCTTCCTGGGCCTGATCCGCGAGATGCGGGACGGCGGGACGACCATCCTTCTCTCCGCGCACCAGATGCAGCTCGTCGAGCGGCTGGCGGACCGGGTGATGGTGATGAACCGCGGCCGGCCCGTGCTGCGCGGCACCCTTCCCGAAATCCGCCAGCGCTGGGCGCGCGAGACCCGCCTGGTGCTGCGCGTGGCGGGGGATGCGGACGGCGCCGCGCTGGGCGCGCATCCCTCCGTGCTGCGGGTGGAGCCCACCGCGCCGGGCGAGATCACGCTCTACCTGCGTCCGGACGCGCCGTTGAACCCGGTGCTCGCCGCCGCCGCGCAGGCCATGGAGGTGCGCGAGGTGCACTCCGCGCCCGTCACGCTGCACGAGGCCTACGTCCGCGCCGTCGGCGGCGAGGCGGAGGAAGATGCCCCGGCCGCGGAGGTGGCGGCGTGAGGCCCGGGCGCGCCACCTGGGAGGTGGCCCGCTGGGAGTTCATGCGCTTCTTCAAGCCCCGGGAGATGCTCGTCGGCCTCGTCATGACCGTCGTGGGCGGGGCGGGGGCGTGGGGGCTGATGCGGCTGGCGGAGCGCGACGCGGACAAGCCCGTGCACGTGGCCGTCGCCGGCGCGCAGGGGCTGCCGATCGCCGCGCCGCCGGAGAGCCGGCTGCGGCTGCAGCTGCACCCGGCGGAGCAGGCGCCGGCGCTGCGGCAGGCGGTGGAGCGCGGCGAGCTGGCCGGCCTGGTGGTCTGGCGGACGGACGGGCGGCCGGCGCTGCTGGCCAGCGAGCGGGCGCGCTGGCGGCCGGAGCTGGAGCAGGTGCTTTCCGCCGCGGCCGTGCAGGCGCGCTTCGCCGCCGCGGGGGTGCGGCCGGAGCAGCTTCCCGCGCTGACGGCGCCGGTGACGCTCGACGTCTCCTACACGGCGGACGTGAAGCCGCCGCGCGCCCGGGGCGAGATCATCCTGGCGCTCATCGCCATCGTCCTGAGCCTGATGGGGGTGTTCGTCGGCGTGGGGTACGTGTTCATCAGCATCACCGGCGAGAAGCAGAACCGGGTGACGGAGCAGGTGGTGGCCGCCATTCCCCCGCAGAGCTGGGTGGACGGCAAGATCCTGGGGCTCTCCGCCATCACGCTGGTCAACATGGTGAGCATCGGCTTCTCGTTCTTGGTGATGTCGGTCGGCGCGCGGGTGCTGGGGATCCGGCTCCCCGCGCTCCCCCGCGCCGCGGGCGACCCGGGGCTGGTCGCCGTGATCGTGATCCTCACCGCGCTGGGGTTCGGCTTCTGGTTCTCGTTCATGGCGGCGGTGGCGGCGGTGGTGGACGACCCCAACACCTCGTCGCGCTCCGGGCTGCTCTTTCTGCCCATCGCGGTCACCTCGCTGGCGTTCATCGCCTTCCGCGGGCCGGAGCTGGCCCTGACCCGCGTGCTCAGCATCGTGCCCCCCTCCTCCGCGGCCGTCCTCCCCGCGCGCCTGCTGCTGGACGAGGTGCCCGCGTGGGAGGTGGCGCTGGCGGTCGTGCTGCTGATGGGCGCCGTCTGGCTGCTGCGCCGCGCCGCCGGCAAGATCTTCCACCTGGGGATGCTGATGTACGGCAAGGAGCCCACCTGGGCGGAGGTGCGGCGGTGGATGCGGGAGACGTAAGAGTGCGTGAGTGCGGAGTGCGTGAGTGCGGAGTGGGGCCCGGTGTCGACGCCGGGCCCGCCGTGTTTGGGCGGGTATCCCGCCTGAGCGGGTGAACCCGCCGCAACGACTGCGGAAAGCCCCGCAAACTGCGCGGGGCTTCAACTGCCCGGACGCGGCCCACGTGCACCAGAGACGGCGTGCGGCACGGGCGGTCCGCGCAGGCGGACATCACGTCTTCTTTGCCGCGGTTTATGCCAGTTGCGAATCAAATCTGGTAATCTCAGCCTCGTTCTCCGCTGGAACCGTCCAGCGAGAGAAGCTGGCTGCGGTGCAGTCCGCGCAGGCGGACTTTGCGAATTTCCAGCGGCGACTTCAGTCGCTCAGGCGCGGGCCCGGCGAGTCCCGGTTTAGAGCCGCAATGGGCATCAACCCCCGGGGCTGGAGGGCGGCTTCACTCCCGACGAGTGTCTCGCTACGGGACAGATGTGAGGGATTGAGGCGGGACTGCTACACCACGGCATCGCGGCGGGAGCCTACCCAGATGGCGCAAGCGCAGCATTGGCAAGAGCATGCGGTGGGTGATGGGAACGGGTGGGGCAGGGCACCGGGAATGCTGCGGGAAAGGGCGCTTTCCATCTTCCTCCCCTTTCCGGAGGCAGTGCCATGCGCCATTCCCTTCCGTTCGCCGCGGCTGCGTGCACCCTCGCACTCGCGTGCGGCGAGCCGTCCACCGCACCGCAGGGCATCGATGTCCAGGTGCTGGTGACCCGCGGTGAATCCCACCACTTCGTCGCGGCGCAGTCCGGCGGCGAAGAGGTGCCGGCGAACACGACGAAGTCCCGCGGCCACGCGACGTTCTGGCTGAACGAGGACGGCACGGAGCTGCGCTACCGGCTGACCGTCGCCAACATCGAGAACGTCACGCAGGCCCACATCCACCTGGCCGCGCCGGGGGTGAACGGGCCCGTCGTCGTCTTCCTGTACGGCTTCAACCCGGCGGGGATCACCACCAACGGCATCCTGGCGGAGGGGACCATCGTCCAGGCCAACCTCATCCCACGCCCGGCCATCGGGTTCGGCGGGACGATGGCGGAGCTGGTGGCCGCCATGCGGTCCGGCGGCGCGTACGTGAACACGCACACCATCGCCATCCCCGGCGGGCAGGTGCGCGGGCAGGTGCACGAGGCCGGGCCCTCGAACTGATCCGATCCGCACCGGCGGACACCGCCCCCGCACCGGCTCACGACGCGGGGGCGGTTCATTCCTGCTCCGCGGCCGGGGTCAACGGACGGCCAGGCGCGCCGCCAGCCAGTCCGCCAGCGCACCCAGCACCTCCGCCGGCACCTCCCTGGAGGGAAGGCGGGCGTACGCGCCGGGGGTCACGGCGCCGCCCGGGTCGGAGAGGAAGAGGTGGTTCAGGCCGGGGAAGTGGCGCACCGTCACGTCGCGGTTGCCGCCCTCGCGCAGCGCGGCGGCGATGGCGCCCGCCTGCTCCGGCGCCACCTGCCAGTCCGTCCCTCCCTGCAGCACCAGCGCGGGCGCGCGCACCCGCCGCAGCGTGGGCACGGGATCGAAGTCCATCCACCACCGTACCCAGGGGATCATCGCCGCCTGCTGCTCGCGGATCGGATCGTTGATGGCCTTCATCGAATCCATCGCCGCCTGCGACATCCCCATCGCGCTCCAGGCGCGGTGCAGCTGGTAGTCGCTGGTCCGGCGGCCGGTCCATCCCTGCCCCGCCAGCAGCGCCACCGCCGCGATCCGTGCGTCGTCCGCGGCGAGCATCGGCGCGATGATTCCGCCCTCGCTGTGCCCCACCAGGCCGATGCGCGCGGGGTCGATCTCCGCGCGGCCGCGCAGCCACGCCACCGCCGCGCGCGTGTCGTCCGCCAGGTCCGCCGTGGTCGCGGTGGACACGTCCCCGCCGGAGGCGCCCCAGCCGCGGTCGTCCAGGCGCAGCACGGCGATCCCGCGGCGGCCGAGCGAGTCCGCGATCTGCCGGAAGAAGCGGTAGCCTTCGACCCCCGGGATGGCGGAGTCGCGGTCCTGCAGCCCCGAGCCGCTGATCAGCACCACCGCGGGAACGCGGCCGGCCGCGCCCCTGGGCACGGTGAGCGTGCCCGCCAGCGCGTGCCCCGCGGACGTGGGGACGGTGACGTCCACCGCGGTGTACGGCGCGCCGGACGGGGCGGAGTAGTCCGGCCGCTCCCCGGGCGCGATGAAGTAGCCGGCGACCCACCACCGGGTGCCGTCGTGCATCGCGATCACCGTCTCCGTGGCCGTGGCGCCGCCCGAGAACCGCGTGGAGAAGGCCAGGCGCACGTACGTGCCCGCAGGCGCGCCGGCGGGCTGCGGCAGCGTCTGCGCCTCCTTCAGCGTACGCGCCGTCATCGCGCCGGCGTACGGCTCGCGCGCCTGCTGCACGCCCGCGTCCCACGCCTCGCGCGTGACCATCGCCTGCACCACCGGCGCGAGCCCCTCCCACGTCCTGCCCGGGCGCCGGCCGTCGACCTGCTCCAGCCACGCCGTCATCGGCTCCACGGCCCCGCCGGGCTCCGGCTGGGCGGCAAGGGGCGCGGCGAGCAGCGTGCATCCCAGCATCGCCGCGCGGAGCCCCGGCGCCAGGACGCGCATCGATCGGCTCATCGTACCCTCCCTGTTCAGAGCGGACGCCCGGCCGCATCGCGGCGCCAGGCGACGTAGGAGTAGACCAGCGGCACGCCCGCGCCCAGCACGGTGGCTACGATGAACGCTGTGGTCCGCGCGGACGGGGGCAGGAGCACGGACAGCATCATCACCAGCCCGGCGGCGACCATGGTGCGTCCGCCGACGCGGTGGGTGGCGCGCCAGACGCGCTCGTTGTCCAGCGTCCACGGGGTGCGGATTCCCATGAACCAGTTGCTGCGGATGCGCGGCAGGTAGTTGCCGATCCCCACCAGCAGCAGCCCGATCGCCAGCGGGATGATGGTGTCCACGCTCACCGGCCATCCCAGCGCGTGCCCCAGCATCACCACCTCCAGCACGGCGAAGAGGAGGAAGGTCAGGTTGACGACCAGGAGCCACTCGTCCCGAAAGCGGTCGATGTTGCGGGAGCGGGGGTCCACGCGGCGCAGCAGCCAGAGCAGGGCCAGCGTGCCGGTCGCCATCAGGGGCATCATCACCGCTCCCCACGGCTTCTCCATCCAGCCATCCACCTCGCCGCGCACGTTCCAGTGCGTCGCCATGCGCTGCGGCAGGCGCGCGTACACGGCGAGCGCGAAGATCCACATGGCGGCCGTGACGGCCGGTGCCAGCCAGCGGCTTTTCATCGTTCCTCTCCCTTGCCAAAGAGATCCAGCATCTGCTGAAGGAACTCCTGAAAGACGGTGGTCTCCAGCGAATAGACCAGGTTGCGCCCGTTGCGCTCCGACCGCACCAGGCCGGCCTCCTTGAGCACGGACAGGTGGTGCGAGACGGACGCGGCCGTCATGGGGAACCGGGCCGCGATCTCGCCGGCGGTCAGGTCGCCCATGCGCAGCACCCTCAGGATCTCGCGCCGCGTGGGGTCGCCCAGCGCGCGCAGGGTTTCGTCCAGCATCCGGCTCCGGTGGAGGCGCACCGACATTTCGATGGATGTCTATTAGACGGGCGTCTATTAGACACATGTCTAAATAATGAATGCGAGAGGGGAAGTCAAGGGTGACGGCGAGCCCCGGGACCAGCGATTGAAATCGCCGCAACGACCACGCGCTGTCCGCCTTCGCGGACACCCGGCCGCAAGGATCCTGGTTTGGCGGCGGGCCGCCAGGTGGGGAGAGCAGATCCTTCGGTCGGCCGCCAGAGCCCGCGGTGCACGCCGGTTTCGCGCGGCGCCTTCCTCAGGACGACAAATCGAACTCGCGGGGTGCCAGGCAGTTGCAGTTGAAGCCCGCGCAGTTTGCGGGGCTTTCCGCAGTCGTTGCGGCGGGTTCACCCGCTCGGGGAGCCCGCCGAACGCGAAGGGGCCCGGCGTCGCCGCCGGGCCCGTCACTCACGCACTCACGCACTCACGCACTCAGAACGATGCGGCTCTCCTGGATCACCACGCCGCGCTCGGCGAGGGCGGCGATGTACTCGCGGGGGGGCATCGCCTCGTCGGGGGTCCACACGCCGGGCCGCACCTTCCCCGCCGCCTGCATGGCGCCGGTGATGGCCAGCGAGAAGCCGGTGGTGCGCATCATCGCGGTGATCCCCGTCTCGGGATCGTACCTGTCCAGCAGGTCGAAGCGGTAGAGCACGTGCTCGCCGCCGTGGATCCCCTCCGCCTCCACCCGCAGCGCCACCTGGTCCGGGCTGGTGCGGTAGTCCTTCTTGAGCTTCGGGCCCACGATGGCGATGAAGACGTCGCGGGGCACCACCTTGACCCCCTTCACCTCCACCGGCTCCAGCCCCACCAGGCCCAGGTCGCGCATCACGGCCATCATCTCCGCGTGGCCGGGAAAGCGCAGGGTCTTGTACTCCATGGTGGGAATCCTGCCCTCGTAGCGCTGCGCCATCGTGGACAGGCCGCCCGCGGTGTGGAACGCCTCCAGCGTGCCGATGCCCGGGAAGTCGATCTGCTCGATCTCCGAGAGCGCCTTCACCTGCGTCTGCTTGCCGTCGCGCAGGACCCAGGAGAGGGTGGTGTAGTAGTCCAGCGCGCCCTCCAGGCTGTACACCACCTGGTAGTTGAGCGGCGGCTCCGGGAACTGGGGGAGCCCGCCCACCTTGATGCGGACGGAGTGCACCTCGTCCAGCTGGGTGATGCCGTGCTCCGCCAGGATGTTCACCATCCCCGGCGCCAGCCCGCAGTCCGGCACCACGCTCACCCCCTTCTCCACCGCGCGGCCGTGCAGCTGCTTCTGGTCCTGCACGATCTGGGTGTTGCCGCCCAGGTCGCAGAAGTGCGAACCGGCGTCCAGCGCGGCCACGGTCATCCCGTGGTTGAAGTAGTAGGGAAAGGCGCTCATGGTGGCGCTGGCGCCCTCCATGACGGCGCGGACGCCGGCGCGGTCGTTGGCATCCACCTTCACCGCCTGCAGGCGGCCGCCCAGGTACGGCTGCAGGAACGCGGGAAGGTTGCCGACGTTAAGATCGGCCAGGACCACGTCGTGGTCCGTATAGGCAAGCAGGTCGTATGCGCAGGCGGAGCCCTGCAGCCCCGCTCCCAGCACCAGCATCCGCATGCGAGAAAAGCCCGGTCCGTGGGTGGAACGAAAGTTCACCCCACGCGCGGGCGAGGGGTGGCGAAGGGCGCGCAAGATAGCGTTCCGCGCCGGGGATGGCAAAACGCACAGGATCGTCCACGTGCGGAAGTCACCCGATCACCCCATCACCCCATCATTCCATCATTCCATCACTCCATCACTCCATCACTCCATCACTCCATCACTCAAACGGACGCTCTTTCGGAACGCGCGGGCGCGCGCCTATATTCCACCCTGATCCCAACCGGCCGGGCCAGGCCATCCATCAAACCCCAGCAAAGGAGTGGGGACCGCGTGGCGAAGGACGTGATCGAGATGCAGGGAACCGTCACCGAGGTGCTGCCCGACACCAACTTCCGCGTCAAGCTGGAGAACGGGCACGAGCTGCTCTGCTACATCTCGGGACGGATGCGCAAGAACTACATTCGCATCCTGGACGGCGACCGCGTGACGGTGGAGCTGTCACCCTACGACCTGAAGCGCGGCCGAATCACGTATCGGTTCAAGTAGGCCGCAACCCTGACGGACCCGGACCCACCCCGCCATCCGCAGGCGGGCCCAGACTTCCCAAGTTACGCTTTCTCCAGAAGGCTCAGCACGTCCTGCTGCCGGTTCAGCAAGGCGTCAGGCCGCGCCTTTTCCAATGCCGCGCGCGGAAAGGGCCCCCACAGTGCACCCGCGGTGCGCGTTCCCGCGCCGCGCCCGGCTGCCACGTCGTGCGGCGAGTCGCCCACGAACAGCGCCTCCCGCGGCGCCACCCCCAGCTCCCGCAGCGCGAACAGCACCGGTTCCGGGTGCGGCTTGGCCTCGGTCACGTCCTCCGGCGTGACGATCACGTCGAAGTGGCTCACCAGCCCGCACAGCTCCATCCCGCGCATCGTCGCCCGGCGGCGCCTGCTGGTGATGATGGCCAGCCGGTAGCCGCGCCGGTCCAGCTCCGCCACCGTCTCCACCGCGCCCGGGAAGGGACGCATCAGCGCGTCGGTCAGCTCCTCCTGGTACGTGCGGTAGGTGTCCAGCATCGCCTCCACCTGCGCCGGGCCGGGCGCAAAGCGCAGCATCTGCGATTCCAGCGGCGTGCCGAACCCGCGCAGCCACTCCTCGTCCGGCGGGCAGTGGCCCAGGTGCGTCCGCATGGTGTGGCGGTAGCACCGCATGATGAGCTCGGTGCTGTCCGCCAGCGTCCCGTCGAAGTCGTAGAGCACGGCGCGGATGCGGCCCTCCCCGGCGCCGTTCGCGCGCGTCTTCTCGTCAGCTTCCTGCATCTCCCTCAGATTCCAATCGCGTGCAGGATGCGCGGCGCCACCTGCGTGATGGCCCGCGCGTCCGTGAATCGTTCGCGTCCCGCCCCCAGCGCCAGCACCGGGACGGGGTTCATCGTGTGTCCGCCGCGCACGTCTTCCACGTTGCCGTGGTCGCTGGAGACGACCAGCAGCGCGTCCGCCGGCAGCGCGTCCGCCAGCGCGCCCAGGAACGCGTCCACCCGCTCCAGCGCGGCCACGGCGCCGGCCAGGTCGCCGCGGTGGCCGGTGTAGTCGGTGTCGTAGTGCGCGAACAGCGTCACGTCCGCCGTCCCGGCGATCCGCGCAAGCGTCCGGGCCGCCTCTTCGGGCGTGACCTCGGGGACGTCGCTCCCCAGCCGCTCGCGCCAGCGCTCGTTGGTGATGGACGACGCCACCGCCCGCCCCTCCGCCAGCTCCGCCGCGCCGCGGGTGAGCGCGCCGGCGGACTGCGCGGCGAGCACGGGCCCCGCGGGGCGGCGGAAGATGCGCGGATCCGCGATCGGTCCCGTGGGATACGCGTTCGCGAACGCCGCCGTGCGCCCCGCGTCCACCGCGCGCCGCAGCAGGTTCTCCGCGGCGAGCATCGGGCGCAGCGGCGTGGGCACCCACGGGCCGAAGTGGCGGCCGTACTCCGCCGCGGCGTTGCGCCCCGTGAGCAGCGCCGTCTGCCCCGTCCCGCTCTGCGGCAGCCCCTCCACGTCCAGCGTCGCGTCCGCCGCCGCCAGCACCGCCCGTTCGCCGAGGATCCGCCCGTCGCCGTCCAGGTGCTCCGCGACGGGCCGGCGCCCGCCGAGCAGCGCTTCCATCCGCGGGAGCGAGGCGGCCGCGAAGGGGTTGAACGCCGCGTCGCCGGGCCCGATGCCCACGCCGTCGAGGAACACCAGCAGCGCGCGGCGGGGTGGGGTCACGGCGGTGCGGTTCCGCGGTCGCGGGGGGCGGATGATGGATCGCGAGCGCGGAATGTAGGCGGACGGACGGGGGAGCGGATAGGGTGGGATGGGATCACGCCTCCAGACTGGCTTCCAGCAGGGTTGGTTTTACCCCACGGCCCGTTGCGCGGGAGGCCCTCTCCCCCGCCCGGCCTTTCGCTCGTTCCTCGCGACGGCGGGCGACCCCTCCCCCAACCCCGGGGGAGGGGTGGTTTGGATGGTTCTGAGTGTCGCGGATGGTGTGTGGCGCGAGCCGCGGGCGCCCCCTCCCCGACCCTCCCCCACGAACTGCGTGGGGGAGGGAGAACGACGGACCCTCACTGCGTCCGCAGGAGGCCCTCTCCCCCGCCCGGCCTTTCGCT
>DATAAG010000609.1:0-6628 GCA_036260235.1 Longimicrobium sp. | reverse complement strand
TCCTCGGCGGCTGCGCCTACCCTGTGGGACGAAAGACGTCTCGCACGAATCTCTCGTCCCCATCAACCTCCCCCAGGGGTTTTTGGGGGAGGTGGGCGAGTCATGCGAGCCCGGAGGGGGCGCGGCGGCTCGCACCGGACCTTCTCCATTCAGGGAGCGCCCGCACCGACCCACGGATGAGCACGGAGCGTGTGGCGCGACCGAAGAATCTCCCGCCTCTCGCACCGAGCCCCGCCCCGGACGTAGTCCGGGGAACTCACCGTGACCGTGAGAGCCTGCCGCCCAGCGTACAGATTCTTCGGTTGGCGCCGAGGCCCGTGAGCGGTCCGCAAGATCCGTCGGGCGCCTCCCTCAGAATGACAGTTTATCCGGATTCGGTACTTTCAGGGATGAACGGGTTCTCGGTGCTTCGGCCCCGGCAACGGGCGGAAGAGCTCCGGTGACAGAATCCGTTCGACAGAAAATGACCCGTGGGCGCGTTGAACGATGGTTGTTCGCTCGATCGTCCCTCCTCAGGAGCATCCTCATGCCCATCAAGACCCAGGTGAAGGCCGGCACCCGCTACGCGCTGGCCTCCAACTAGCGCCGCCGGCAGAATCGAGAGGAGGCACCCCGAATGGAGTGCCTCCTCTGCCTCGTGCTCGGAATCCGCGTTTCCTGTTCTCTCCAGAAACCCTGGACCTCGTGCCGCATTGAACCCCGGGCATCGGACGACTATATTCGTGCCGTCGTCCGGGCCCGTAGCTCAGCGGTTAGAGCAGGGGACTCATAATCCTTTGGTCGCAGGTTCGAATCCTGCCGGGCCCATCTTCCGGATCCCGTCCACCGACGAGATCCGGATTTCTTTGTTCCGCGGGGCGGCTCGGCGGCCGGCGCGCCGCTACTCCGGGCGCCTGGGCCAGACGTATCCCACGATCCCCTCGTCGATCCACCCCCAGGAGAGCGTCATGTCCCGCTCCCACTTCTCCCACGTCATCAGGCGGTCCCCGGTGTCGGGCGCGCGGGTGCGGTAGAGCGGCTCGGTGCCTTCCATCTGCCAGGTCGCGGCGCGCCCCAGCACCTTGCGCGCCGCCACCCCCGCCTCGCAGTTCGGGTCCGCCGAGACGTAGTTGTGGCGGCTGACGTAGCAGCCGTAGAGGAGCTTGAAGTGGCCGCTGGCCGCCTGGTTCAGGCGTCCCAGGTAGAAGAACCCGAACTGCTCCAGCACGTACGAGCCGTCGGCGATGGGCCCCGTGTTCAGCGTGTAGAAGTGGTCGCGCCGCGGATAGCTGTACCAGCGCTGCACCGGCACCTGTGCCGGGTACAGCATGTTCATCGCGGTGATGTCTCCTACGGACATGCTGTCCCGCTGGCCCATCAGGTCGTCGCGGCCGCGCAGGGACACGATGACCGGCGTGGTGGCGAGCCGCCGGCGAAAGTCATACGGGCCATAGTGCGTGATGGACCCCTCGTCGTACTCCAGCGCGTCCGCGACGGGAAGCAGGCCGTCCGCGCAGACCCGGTCGAAGGCGCCGCGGTACTTCACCTGGACGGCGTTGAGGTTGACCCGGATGTAGGCGTCGCGGTCGCAGCGCATGTGCTCGTGGAACATCCCGGCCGCGTGCAGCAGCTCGTGGGCGAAGATCCCCTTGTTCAGGCAGCCCTCGCCCAGCCGCACCGTCTGGGCGCCTCCGATCCGGCCCACCGGCGAAGTGCAGATCTTCTCCACCGTCCCGTCCGGGTACGGCTGGTCCGAGCGGATGATCTCCAGGAAGTCCGCCTCGCCCGCGTGCGGGCGAAAGTCGATCCCCGGCACCCGGGTCTCGATGTGCGCGATGGCCCAGGTGAGGTACGGCCGCCACTGCGCCGGGAAGTTCGGGGCGATCCGGTACGGGATCACGCCTCCCGGCCAGCGGTGGAAGGTGTCGTCCCAGAACACCAGCCGGCTGGGCCCGTCCGCCGCCGGTCGCGGGGGCTCGGAGGGGATGCGGTCCGCGGGTCCCAGGTCGATGTCGCCCTGCCAGATGGCGCGGCCGCCGAACACGGTGTAGGTGACCTGCACCGGCCGGCCGCTCCCGTCCAGGAGGTAGCCCGTGCGGACGTCGGCCGTCGCCTCGCCCTGGTCCACCTGCCCGGGGGGAGTCACGGGGCCCTCGTCGCAGCCGGAGAGGAGCAGGGCCGCCATCATGAACGCGCCGGCTCTACGAAGCATCGTGGCTCATCCTCGTCATGGAGGTGTGGAGGGGGAGACTCCGCCGGCGACCGCAGGTGCAGCGGGAGTGCGGGGCGGGCTGGGAAACCGCCCGGTGGCGAGCAGGGGTGGGTGGCGTCGGGGCGGCGTGCCGTCGCGCGGTGCGGCTGATCCGGCGCGCGGAAGGCGCGCGATCGGGACGGCAGGGCAGCGGCAATCTACGCGCGGGCACGAGCGGGCACCAGCGTCGTTCTGCGCCTGCCGCTGCCGCGGAAAAGGCCGGTGGAGCCCCCCCGGTGAGGATCAAACTGCGAGAGCCCGCGCCGGATGCACCGGCGCGGGCTCTCTTCCGTCAGACGCAGCCGCCTACGCGCGGGCAGCCTCGATCGCGCGGGCCAGGCGCACGACGGCCTCCTCCAGCACTTCGGGGGTGGAGTGGGAGAAGTTGAGGCGCATGCAGTTGCTCCCCGTGCGGCTGCCGTCCGCCGCGAAGGCGTGGCCGGGGACGAAGGCCACGCGCTCCTGCTCCATCGCCACCCGCAGCACCTCGCCCGCGTCGATGCCGTCGGGAAGCTCCACCCAGACGAAGACGCCGGCGGAGGGGCGCTGCCAGCGCGTGCCGGGCGGAAAGTGCTTTTCCAGCGCGGCGATCAGCGTGTCGCGGCGCAGGCGGTACTCGCGCCGCAGCATCGCCAGGTGCCCGGCAAGGTGCCCCTCGTCGAAGTACCGCGCCGCCGCGCGCTGGGAAAGCGTGGCGGTGTTGATGTCGCTGGACTCCTTGGCGATGGCCAGCAGCGGCACCAGCCGCTCCGGCACCACCAGCCACCCCAGCCGCAGCGCCGGCGCCAGCACCTTGCTGAACGAGCCCACGTAGAACACCCACTCGGACTCCAGCGCCCGCAGGGGGCGCGCCGGGGGGCCGTCGTACGCCAGGAAGCCGTACGGGTCGTCCTCCACGATGGGCACGCCGTAGCGCCGCGCCAGCTCCACCAGCCGCTCGCGGCTTTCCACCGGCATGCTGAGCGCCAGCGGGTTGTTGCCGTCGGGGACGGTGTAGAGGAACGCCGGCCGCGCGCCGCCCGCCAGCAGCGCCTCCACCGCGTCCACGTCCATCCCCGCCACCGGGTCGCTGGGCACCGTCAGCAGCCGGGGCCCGAACGGCTCCACCGCCTGCTGAAAGCCCGTGTAGCACAGCGTTTCGGCGATCAGCTCGCCGCCCGGCTCCAGCAGCAGGCGCGAGAGCAGGCTCAACCCCTGCTGCGCCCCCGCGGTGAGGAACACCTGTTCCGGCGCGCACGCCACCCCGCGCTCCGCCATCAGCGCCACGATGTGCTCCTGCAGCGGACGGTGCGGCGGCGAGTACTGCAGCGCGCGGGGGTCCTCTTCCAGCACCGCCGCCGCCGCCCGCCCGTACTCCGCGGACGGGAAGAGCTCCGGCGCGGGAAGCCCCAGCGCCAGCGAGATCGTCCCCGGGCGGGTGCCGGCGGAGAGCATGGTCTGCAGCGCGGACGTGCCCGAGCGGCGCGCCCACCCCGCCAGGCGCAGCGGGGGCGGGATGCGCAGCGCGAGCGTTTCCGTTTCCACGGCGGACATCAGATGTTCCCGCGCCGTTCCTGCTCCCGCTCCACGGCCTCGAAGAGCGCCTTGATGTTGCCGGAGCCGAAGCCCTGCGCGCCCTGCCGCTCGATCACCTCCACGAACATCGTGGGGCGCGCCTCGATGGGCTCGCTGAAGATCTGCAGCAGCCGCCCGCTTCCCTCCTCCGAGTCCACCAGGATCCCCAGCTCCTGCAGCTCCACCATGAGCGCCGGTTCGATGGCGCCCACGCGCTCCTCCAGCACCTCGTAATAGGTGGGGGGGATGCGCAGGAACTTGACGCCGTTGTCGCGGATGGCCCGCACCGTGGCGCGGATGTCGTGCGACAGGAAGGCCACGTGCTGGGCGCCCGCGCCGTGGTTGAAGTTCAGGTACTCCTGCACCTGCGACTTGCCGCCGTTGTGGGCCGGCTCCACGATGGGGAACTTGATCTTTCCCGAGGCGTCCTCCACCACCTTGCTGTTCATGGCGCTGTGCTTGGTCCACACCATCTCGTGGTGCGACTGGTGGAAGCCCAGCACGTCCTTGTAGAACTGGATCCAGTGGTCCAGCTGGCCCTGCTCCATGCTCACGGCCACGTGGTCCACCTCCACGAACCCCGTGGGCCGGGTGGCCGGCGGGTCCAGGATGGGCTCGAAGCCGGGGAAGAGCGAGGACCCGTACCCCTGCCGCTCCACCAGCGAGTGCACCGTGTCTCCCGGGGCGCCGATGGTGGCGCGCACCACCCGCCCCTGGTCGTCCTCGTGCACGTGCGGCTCCGCTACCGGCCGGGCGCCCTTGCGCACCGCGGTGTGGAAGGCGGACTCCACGTCGTCCACGCGGAAGGCCACGTCCTTCACCCCGTCCCCGTGCAGCGCCGCGTGCTTCGAGATGGGCGAGTCCGGGTCCAGGCCGCTGGTGAGCACCAGGCGAATGTCGCCCTGCTCCATCACGATCGAGAGCCGGTCGCGCATCCCCGTCTCCAGCCCGGCGCGCGCGACGGGCTTGAACCCGAACATCGCGCGGTAGAAGTGCGCCGCCTGGTACGCGTTGCCCACGTACAGCTCCACGTGGTCAATGCCGTCCAGCCGCACCGCGCTCTGGATCGCGGGAACCTGGATCTTCTGCACTTCGGACTCGAGCGTTGACATCCCTTGCTCCTTCGGTGTAGGTGCGAGCGCCGCTCCGCCGCTCCACCCGTGGAGGAGGCGGCGGGGGGGCAGCGGTGCTCCCTGGGGCGCGGAAACGTGAGATGCGGCCGCGCGGGAAGCGCAGCCGGCCTGGACCATCGTGGAAACTCACATGATCAGACAAGATCCGAGCAGAAAGGATACTCTAGCGGTTTGCTCGTAAGCCGTCAAGATAGGATAAGGCACGGCAGCCGGATCCGGATGCCGGCGCCGGCCTCGTGCCGCGCGCGCTGGTGCCGTCGAGCGTGGCGGCCGCAAAAAAGGTGGATCCAGTAGTGGCATTTTTACGGAGAGCACGGGAGCCGCGGGCCGCGCGATCCGATGCCGCCATGACGGGCGGGGCCGCTGGAAGAGTGTCTCCGAAGGTCCTAATCCGCCACTGATCGATGGTTGGAGTGCGCTCGCCGCGGCTTGCTCTCTCCTTGTTTTCCGCCTACTGTTGAGGCCTTCAGGACCACCCTCCGGCGCGAGCGCCCGGTGAAGCACCGGGACCACACCACGACGAACGACCGTGACCAGTCGCCTCGAAGCCCCGCCCGCCGCGGCGGGGCAGACGTTTCCCATCGAGCAGCTCAGCGAGTTCTCCGCGCGGGTGTTCGAGTCCTTCGGCGTGCCGGCGGAGGACGCGCGCCTGGCGGCCGCGGTGCTGGCCAGCGCGGACCTGCGCGGCATCGACACGCACGGGGTGGCCCGGCTGCCGCAGTACGTGGAGATGCTGCGGCACGGGCGCATCAACCCCCGGCCGGATATCCGCATCGACCGCGAAACGCCGTCCACGGCCACGGTGGACGGCGACAACGGGCTGGGGCTGGTGGTGGGCCCGCGCGCCAACCGGATGGCGATGGAGAAGGCGGAGCGGGTGGGGACGGGGTGGGTGGCGGTGCGGAACAGCAATCACTTCGGGGCGGGGGAGTACTACCCGCTGCAGGCGCTCCCGCGCGGGCTCATCGGCTGGGCGATGACCAACTCGCCCCCGCAGGTGGCGCCGCTGTGGGGGGCGGAGAAGATGCTGGGCACCAACCCCATGGCGATCGCCTTTCCCGCGGGGGAGGAGCCGCCGGTGGTGATCGACCTCACCACCAGCGCGTTCGCGTTCGGCAAGGTGGAGGACGCGGCGCGCCGGGGGATTCCCATCCCGGAGGGGTGCGCCATCGACCGCGACGGCCGGATGACGACCGATCCCAACGAGATGCTGAACGGGGGCGCGCTCCTGCCGCTGGGGTCGGACCGGGAGCGGGGGGCGCACAAGGGATACTGCCTGGCGGCGATGGTGGACCTGCTCTGCGGCGCCCTGAGCGGGGCCAGCTGGGGCCCGTTCGCCCCGCCGTTCCCGATCAACCTTCCGCCGCCGTCGCGGACGGTGGGGCTGGGCGTCGGCCACCTGTTCGGTGCGTTCCAGGTGGCGGCGTTCATCGATCCCGCCGAGTTCGGCCGGCAGGTGGACGACTGGATCCGCACGATGCGCGGCACCCGCCCCGCCGTGGGCACCACCGGCCCCCTGATCCCCGGCGACCCCAACCGCCGCGCCGAGGAGACGCGCCGCCAGACCGGTGTCCCCGTCATCCGCCCCGTGGTCGAGGCCCTCGAGCGCGTTTCCGCGCTCACCGGCGTGCCGTTCAGGTAACGGGAATACCGGATCTGCAAGAGAAAAACAGATGGTCTCACACAGAGTCAGCAGAGTGAGCAGAGGAAA
>DATAAG010000608.1:0-15800 GCA_036260235.1 Longimicrobium sp. | reverse complement strand
GGGGCGGGCCCCGCGCGGGCCCTGCTGCGCGCGGGGGCGGCCTGGAGCGGCGTCTCCGCCGCCTGCGCCGCCTCCGCGCGGGAGACGCTGCTGCACGCGCGGCGGGCACGGTGGGGCCGGCTGCCCCGGCGCTCGCGGCTGAACAACGACGGCTCCTTCCTGCAGGTGTGCGTCTCCCTGGCACCCGGCGGAGCGGGGGTGCGCCTGCTGGGCGATCCCGGCGTGCACCTGGCCGGCGCCGGCCGCCTCGACGCGGCGTGCCGCGCCCTGCGCGCCGCCGGCGAGCGGGGCGGGGCGGCGTCCCTGGCGGCGCTCGCCGAGTCGGCCGCGCGGCGCTTCGTGGACGCGCAGACGGCGGCGCTGGAGTCCGGCCCCGCCTGGCTGGCGTGCGGGCTGGGCACGCCCGGCGTGGCCCTGTACCTCACCGCGCGCCGCGCGAACCCGGCGGAAGGATGGGCTCGGGTAGAGGACTGGTTCCGCGGATTGCTGCCGGACGCCGCCGGGGCGCATGCCCTCGTGGACGCCCTCCGGGCGCACGCCGTCCCCGCCAGCGTGGGGATCGAGGGGACATCCCCGGACCGCGCCCGCGCCAAGCTCTACTGGCGCCTGCGGATGCCCCTGCCGCTGGCGGCGCTGGACGTGGGGCCGGAGGCGGAGGCCGCGTTCGCGGAGTTCCTCCGCCGCACGGTGGACGGCGGGTCCATCCCCCGTGCGGGGCTGGTGTTCAGCGCCGGGTTCTCCCTGGCCGATGGAGCGCGGGCGGACGTGAAGGTGGACGTCTGCGCCCACTGCACCCCGCGCGCGCCGGAGGCGTGGGCCGGGCGCATCGGCGAGTTGGCGGCGGCGTTCGGCACGGCGGCGCTGCCCATGGACGACGTCGCGCGGGGGCGGGCGGCGGTGGCGTTCGTGGGGCTGGGGATGACGCGAACGGGCGGTGCGCGGCTGAACCTCTACTTCAAGGAGGCGGCATGACGGCGCGGACGCACGCCGCCGCGCGCCAGGCCGCGGCGGCGTACCTGGTCTCGGCACGGGAGCCGGACGGGCACTGGGAGGACTACCGCCTCCCGGTGGGCGTGTCCGATGCGTGGGTCACGGCGTACGTGGCCCTGGCCCTGGCGGGAGAGGGCGGCGCGGGGCGACGCGCGGCGCGGGGCGGGGCGGCGTGGCTCCTGGCGAACCGCCGGGCCCCCGCCGGGTGGGGATACAACGCCGTCGCGGGGCTGGACGCGGACAGCACGGCGCACGCCCTGCTTCTCCTGCGCGCGCTGGGGCGGCGGGTGCCTGGGGCGGACACGGCGTGGCTGCTGGCCCGGCGCCGCGCGGACGGGGGCTTCGCCACCTTCGACGGGCCGGGCGCGTGGGGCACGGCCCACCCGGACGTGACCCCGCCGGCGTTCCGCGCCCTCCCCGCCGGGACGCGGCGGCGCCTGGGCCCGCGCGTGCTGCGCTATGCGCGGGAGATGCGGCACCCGGACGGGTCCTGGCCGGCCTACTGGTGGCGCACGCGCCACTACGCCACCTATCACAACCTGCTGCTGCTTCGCGCGCTGGGTTGCCCGGCGCGGCACCTGCCCGTCACGCGCGGCGACGAGACGCGGGCCGTGCACACGGTCATGGACCTGGCGCTGGTGCTGGCCGCCGCGGCCGTCGGCGGGGCGCCGCGGCCGCTGGTGGACGGACTCGCCCGCGCGCTGGCGGCCCTCCAGCGCCCCGACGGCGGCTGGGAGGGCGGCCCCAACCTGCGCGTGACAGACCCGGCGTGCGAACGCCCGTGGGAGGCGCCGGCCGGCAAGCTTTACACGGACCTGCGGGGGCTCATCACGACGGCCACGGCCCTCGCGGCGCTCCGGCACGCGGACGGTGCGGCATGAGGGGGTGGAGGAAGGCGGGCCGCCTCTTCTACCGGGACACGTGCCCGCGCTGCCGGCGGCTGTCTCGCCTGGCCCTGCTGCTGGCGCTGGGGCGCATCCGCCGCGTGCCGCTGGGCTCGCCCGAGGCGGAGGCGCTGGTTCGTGCGGGACGGCTGCAGCCCGTGCGCGTGGGATTCGTCTGGCGTGGCGGCACGGCGCTGGGTCGGGGCGTGGTCCCCGCCATCGCCGCAGCCGTGCTCACCACGCCCCTTTGGACCGCGTCGCGCCGCGGCAGTGCATCGGCCCGCGGCGTGTGATGCCGACGTGCCGCACCAGTGACGCGATGGTAACGCTGCTCGCGGGTGCCCGGTGCATCGGGCCCGCGCCGGATCTCGCCCACGACGTCCTGTTCGGCTTCCGCCGAATCGAACGTGCCGCGACTCGGCCGGCCCGGACGGTCCGGGCGGTAGATTCCAGGACGAAAGCGGCCGCCCCCGGCGAGGGGGGCGGCCGTGATTGGATCAGGGCCGGGGCTCAGTGCCCGGCGTGACCGGCCGGGTGCACGCCGAAGTCGGTGATGGTCACGTCCAGGTTGTGGTTCAGCCGCAGGCCCACGATCCCGTCGGTGTTCAGCATGGGGACGCGGGGGAGGTTGGCCACCTCGGTGCCGTTCACCAGGAACCGCGCGCCCGCCTCGCTCACGTCCACGGCCAGCGTGTTGACGGCCCTGCCGTCGGCGCCGGGGCGCTGCACGGCGGCGTGCTCCGTCCAGTCGAAGAGCGTGTGCGTCTCGGCGCCCGCGCGGTGCTTCACCAGGAACCTGCCGTCCTGCCGCACCAGGAAGTAGAGGTAGTCCTGGTCGGGGTTGCCGGCTTCCAGGTTGCGCCCGCCCAGGAACAGCCCGAACGCCTCCGGGTGCGCCGACGGCTTGTTGAGGGTGAAGGTGCCCTGCGCGCGGTAGGCGCCGCTGGCCGTCGACTCCGGCTGCCAGAAGATGCCGGACGGGCCCAGGATGGCGTGCAGGTGGCCCTCCATCGACATGAAGTGGATGGGCGCGGTGCTCCCCGGCCGGTCCAGCCGCACCAGCCACCCCTCCGGAACGCCGGTGGCGTGCGCCGCGGCGTGGTCGGGGTCGTGCTGGTGGGCCTGCTGCTGCCCGCCCTGCTGCTGCTGGCCGTGCTGGTGCTGCTGGGCCGCCGCCGGGACGGCCGCCGCCAGCAGTGCCGCCGTGAGAACGATACCGCGCATGGCGCTTCTCCAGGTTCTGGTCGTGGGGTGGCCGGTGCGCCCGGCAGGGGTGTAAGCTAAAGCGATGGGTGGCGGGCGAAAAGAGAAGTGCGTGAGTGCGTGAGTGCGTGAGTGCGTGCGTTTGGTCCCCCTGCAGTTGAAGCCCCGCGCAGTTTGCGGGGCTTTCCGCTGTGGTAGCCGCGGCTTTAGCCGCCCGGGACGGGCGCCGCCGAAGCGCTCCGCACCCTCACCCGCTCCGCACTCACGCACTAACGCACTAACGCACTCACGCACTTTCTAGAACGGCAGCCGGAACAGCAGCAGGAACCCGTTGACCATCAGCAGCAGCCCCACCGCGCCGAGGCCCATCGAGAGGTAGAGCACCTTGCGAGACAGGGCCAGGATGGCCACGGAGCCCAGCACGATCGCCAGCTGGAACGCCACCTCCGAGTAGTCGAAGCTGGTGTCCTGCTCCCCCGCGCGCTCGCGCAGCGCCTCGTAGCGGCGCGCCTGCGCGGAAAGCTGCTTCTTTCCCTCGCCGCGCAGCGAGTCGCCGGGCGCCGCGGGGTCGGGCTCGTCGTCGTAGCGGGCGATGGTGGCCCGGTACCGCTCCACCATCTGCTGCAGGCTGGCGCGCGACTCCGGCGAAAGCCCCGCGTCCGACGCCAGCTGCGCCTCCATCTGCTCCACCGCGATGCGGTACTGCGTCTGCCGGACGTTCTTGGCCTGGAAGAACGCCCAGGTGTCGCTCGCCTTGATGTTGTTGTGGATCATGTCCTCCGCGACGTTGCCGCCGCCCAGGCTACCCACCGCCAGCAGCATGGCCATGATCGCGATGAGCATCGCCGCGCGGTCGCGGAACCTGTCCTCCTCCGCGTGCTCGGCGCGCTCTTCGCGGATTTCGCTGATCAGCTCCGCGGCATCCGTCGGTTCCATCTTCCTCTCGTGTGGCGTGGGTGTGGCGGTGGCCGAACGGCTGGCTTCTTTCCTGAATACTGCTCCGGAGGGAAGTGGCAGTCCGCGGGCGGGATTCTACGCTTTGCCGCGGCCTGCACAAGCCCATCCGGCGGGTTCTCGATGCGCTCCGAAACCATCCGTTTGCACGAGCGAGCGGGTCGTGCGTCCCCGGCGAGCCGCGTTCTACCCGTCCGGCCGGCGCGGCTCACCCCGCGACGGAAGCGGTGCGGTGCGACGGGACGGGGCTTGACCGGCCGCGAAGGCTCTGCCTATCCTCCGGGAGGTTGATTTGGCGCGTACAGACTGGACGGTCCTCATGCCCCTTCCCCTGAAGCTCCGCCGGAGCCGCCCCGCCTCCCTTCTCCTGCTGGTCCTTCTCACCGCGTGCGGACGGGGGTCGCTGGAGGTCACCAACCTCAATCCCGTCCCGGTGATGGTCGCCATCCGCTATCCGCTGTCCGCGGATTCGGTGGTCACCCAGGGATGGTACCGCCTCGCGCCCGGGGAGAGCCGCCGGTTCGTGCGAAAGTTCCGCGGCGTGGAGCCCGCGTTCGCCGTGCACGGCCACTCCGTCGCCGACCCCGCGCTCATGCGCTGGCTGCACGGCCAGGGAGACGACGCTCCGGGGCGCCGCTACTTCTCCGGACCGGTCCCCGGGCGGATCGCCGCCGCGGCGTTCGCCATCCGCGCGCCGGCGCGGGAGGCGCCGGGAGCCGCTCCGCGGGTCGCCGGGTTCGCGCCCGTCCCGGCGATGAACGAACGGGGCAGGAAGCACCGCGTCGTGCTCAAGGACGAGCGCTTCCTGGACGTGTACCGGGCGGCCGCGCAGGGGGGCGGGCCCGACTCGCTGAAGAAAGCCGCCTCGCAGATGGCACGCCTGCAGGGCGCCCTGCACCATCAGCACTGGTTCGTGCGCACCTTCAAGGACCCGGTGCGCGAATACCCGTTCGGCCTGGCGGGGCTGGCGGACGGCAACGGGCCCTTCCTGGTGGGCGTGGACATCAAGCAGGTGCCGGCCGCCACCATCTGGGGCGACGAGTACCCGCTGCAGGCGGGCGACCGGCTGCTCTCGCTGGACGGGCAGCCCGTCTACAGCGCCGAGGACCTGCTGTCGGTGCTGTGGGACCACGCCACCGACACGCTGGACGGGGGAATCCGCAAGCCCATGGCGTTCACCGCCCTGCGCGGCGCGGAGGAGGTGAGCGGCAAGACCACGTACTTCTTCAACGAGGAGCACTTTCGCCGCTCCGACCGCGAGGCGCAGCGCGCGACGCTCGTCGGGGGATTCGACAGCTTCACCCTCGGCTTCGGGTGCCAGCTGAGGAGCCTGTTCGGCAGCGACTTCTCCCGGCGCCGCCGCGCCTGGAACTGCCAGCAGGAAAAGGCGCGCCTCCGGCAGCAGTATCACAAGAACTACGTGACCGGGGAGATGCTCTCCATCCTGATCCCC
The DNA here is from genome assembly GCA_036260235.1 of Longimicrobium sp. Taxonomy (GTDB): domain Bacteria; phylum Gemmatimonadota; class Gemmatimonadetes; order Longimicrobiales; family Longimicrobiaceae; genus Longimicrobium. Next base: position 10,316 of record DATAAG010000608.1, on the reverse strand, counting down.
GTCGGCGGGTCGCTGGGCGGGGTGAAGGCTGCCCGGGGCGCGGGGCGCATGCGCGCGGCCCGGGGGATGGCCGTGGGGAGCGTGACGTACACGGCGATGCGGGCCACCGTCTCCGCCGTCAACCGGGCCTCGCCGCTGGACGGTCCCGGCGAGATCATGGGCGGCGCCGCCAGGGACATGGTCCTGGACCTGGGCGTCCAGGAACTGTTCGCCACCGACTTCATCGGCGGCGGCTGAGCCGCGCGCCTCGCCGGCGTGCCCGCCCCTCTGTCACCCTGAGGGAGCGCACGCGCGGAACCAGCGGCCGCACAATCACCTGCGCGCGACCGAAGGATCTTCTCCCCCCAGAGGGTGCTGCGAATACCAGCCCCGGAAAAACAACGGCGAATCGTACAGAGGATCAGAGAAAAGCCAGAGGAACAGAGGAACCCAGATGATCCTCTGTTCCTCTGGCTTTTCTCTGATCCTCTGTACCCCAATTCTTTTCGCCGAAGTGCCGTACACGCCGATGGTTCCGGGGGGCGCCTCCCTCAGGATGATCATGACATCTCTCGCGCGAGGTTTGGCGAACACCCTCTCAGGGCCGTCCCGGCGGCAGGGTGCGGTCCCATCCCAGGGCGCCGTAGCGGCGCAGGATCTCCAGCGTGCGGTCGATGGGGAGCGCCTCCACCGTCATCCCGTTCCCCGTGGTCGTCGTCGCGCGGAAGAGGGAGTTGAGGATGGCCTCCTCCGTCGCCTCCGCGACGGCCTGGAAGAGGGGAGAGGTGGACTCGTTCGGCAGGTCCTGGATGGCGGCCGGCTCGCGGCTGCGCGGGTTGCGCCGCACCCCCGCCGCGGTGGAGAAGGCGATCACGTAGTCGCCGGAGCCGTTGGTCATCGCCGCGCCCGTCCGCGCCAGGCCCACGAGGGCGCGCGAGGCCAGCCGCTCCAGGTTGCGCGCGTCCAGCGGCGCGTCGGTGGCCACGACGATCATCACGCTGCCGTCGCCGCGGTCGCGCGGGCCCTCCACCTCGCGCTGAAAGAGGTAGCGGCCCAGCTCCCGCCCCACCGGCGCGCCGTTGACCGACAGCACCCCGCCGTAGTTGGTCTGCACCAGCACGCCCACCGTCCATCCGCCCAGCGCCGCCGGCAGCCGCCGCGAGCTGGTGCCGATCCCCCCCTTCCAGCCGAAGGCGATCGTCCCCGTTCCCGCGCCCACGGCGCCCTCCTCCACCGGCCCGGCGGAGGCGCCTTCCAGCGCCGCGCGCACGTGCTCCGCGCGCAGCGGACGGGTGCGGATGGCGTTCAGCCCGCCGTCGTTGGTCTCGCCCACCACGGGGTTGATGGAGCGCACCTGCTCCATCCCCGGCCGCGCCAGCATCCAGTCCACCATGGCGTTGGCGGCGTTCCACACGCACAGCGTGCAGGTGAGCAGGATCGGCGTCTCCATCTCCCCCAGCTCGCGCACCTGCGTGACCCCCAGCAGCTTGCCGAAGCCGTTGCCCACGTGGACGGCGGCTGGCACGCGCTCCAGGAACGGGTTGCCGGGGTGGGGAAGGATGGCGGTGACGCCCGTGCGCACGGAGTCGCCTTCGACGACCGTCGCCTGCCCCACGCGCACGCCCTCCACGTCGGTGATGGCGTTCAGCGGCCCCGGCGGCAGGATGCCGATCACCACGCCGGCGTCGCGGGCGCGGGGGCGGGGCTGCGCACCGAGCGGATCGGCGGTCATGACGAAGCCCACGGTCAGGACGAGGAGGATGGATACGGCGCGCACGGGCTCGGTCTCCGACGGGTGAACGGCTGGCGCCGCCGCGGCGAACGCGAGAAGCCCCGCAAAGTGCGCGGGGCTTCTTCTGGACGCAATCCGGGGCGTTCCCGCGGGCTCACATCGTCTGGCAGGTGTACTCGCCGGGGCGGCGGCTGGGGCAGGTGTACGGGTCGGCGGTGCAGCCCTGGCAGCTCGCCCAGTCGGTGAAGTTGGTGTCGCTGCAGTTCGGAGCACACGAAGCGCCGCCGTACTCGGTGGCGTCGTGCCCCCGCACGGTCCCGCGCCCCTCCATCTCCGCCGGCGCGGTGTCGAAGGACTCCACCTGCAGGGCGTCGACGTTCAACTCGAGCTTTTTCATGGGTTCTCCTTGGATGGGGAACTGGTTCGGCTGCGGGCGTCCGGCGCCGGGTCCGGGGTCCGGCGCGTGGACGTCCGCTATCCGAGATGATCCAGCCCCCCAGTTTATTACATCTCCTCTCCTCTCCTCTCCTCCCGCGTTCTACACGAAAATCGGCCTCACGCAGAGTCAGCAGCGTAGTTCTCTGTTGACTCTGCTGACTCTGCGTGGGGCCAGATCTTTTCTCCGCTGCGCGAGTGAAGCCGAAATGAGCCGGATCGGCATCTGCGACACGAGAACGGTGCAGATGGCGATCGTTTGCGGTATCATCGTGCAGATCCTATCGCATCGAGATCCCATCCCTCCCTGGACCCCGCCTCATGAAGAGTCCATCCGACGCGCCCGCCGGACCCACCCCGGCCGAGTACGAGTACGTCGTGGTGGGATCGGGCGCGGGGGGCGGGACGGTGGCCGCGCGGCTGGCGGAGTACGGCCACCGGGTGCTGCTGCTGGAAGCCGGCGGCGACCCGCGGAAGCTCAGCGGGGGAGACCCGGTACAGCCGGACGCGAACCGCCTGCCGGCGGACTACGAGGTGCCGGCATTCAACGCCGCCGCGTCGGAGAACGACGCCATCAAGTGGGACTTCTTCGTCCGCCACTACCACGACGACGCCCTGCAACGGCGGGACCCCAAGTACGTGGAGGAGTACCAGGGGCGGCGCGTGGACGGCGTGCTCTACCCGCGCAGCGGGTGCCTGGGCGGCTGCACCGCCCACAACGCGATGATCACCGTCTATCCCCACAACGACGACTGGCGCTCCATCGCGGAGCTCACCGGCGACCCCTCGTGGTCTCCATCCCCCATGCGCAGCTACTTCCAGCGGCTGGAGAACTGCCACCACCGCCCCGGCTGGCGCCTGCTGGCGAAGCTCACCGGCATCAACCCCACGCGCCACGGCTTCGGCGGATGGCTGCACACCGAGGTCGCCATCCCCGACGCGGTGCTGCGGGACAGGGCGCTCGTCCGCTTCATCATCGACACGGCCGCCGCGGAGGCGGAAGACATCGGCACGCCGCTGGCCGAGCGCATTCGCTGGGACCTGCTGGGCGAGGGCGATCCGAACGACTGGCGCCTGGTGGAGGGCGACTCCACCGGCCTGCGCTACACGCCCCTGGCCACCCGCGACCACGCCCGCAACGGCACCCGCGAGCGCGTGCTGGACGTCGCCGCCCGGTACCCCGACCGGCTCACCGTCGAGCTGGATGCGCTCGCCACGCGCGTCCTCCTGGACGACGGCAACCGGGCGGTGGGGGTGGAGTACCTCAAGGGCGCGCGGCTCTACCGCGCGTTCCTCCCCACGGGCACGGGGCCGGGAGAAACGCGCACGGCCCTGGCCTCACGCGAGGTCATCCTGGCCGGGGGCGCGTACAACACGCCGCAGCTGCTCATGCTTTCCGGCGTGGGCCCCCGCGCGGAGCTGGAGAGGCACGGCATCCCGGTGCGGGTGGACCTTCCGGGCGTGGGCTCCAACCTGCAGGACCGGTACGAGATCGCCGTGGTGAACCGGATGAGCTTCGACCACTGGTACGTGCTGGCCGGGTCGACGCTGTCCCCGGGCGACCCGCAGTACGAGATGTGGAAGAACGGGCGCAGGGGCGTCTACACCACCAACGGCGCCGTGGCGGCCGTCGTGAAGCGCTCCTTTCCCCAGCGTCCGCTGCCGGACCTGTTCATGTTCGCCATCGTCAGCGACTTCCGCGGCTACTTTCCCGGGTACTCCGCCCTCTCCGCCCGGCACCTCAACTACCTCACCTGGAGCATCCTCAAGGCGCACACGGCCAACCACGCGGGAACGGTGCGGCTGCGCTCGGCGGACCCGCGCGACATGCCCCACGTGGACTTCCGCTACTTCGGCGAGGGGAACGATCCGCACGAGGAGGACCTGAAGTCGGTGGTGGCGGGGATCCGGTTCGTGCGCCGCCTGACGGCGCGGATGCGGGCCACCGGGCTGATCGCGGAGGAAGAGCTGCCGGGCGAGGCCCTGCAGACGGACGAGCAGCTCGGCGGGTTCGTGCGCGACAACGCGTGGGGGCACCACGCCTCGTGCAGCTGCCCCATCGGCGCGCGGGAGCAGGGCGGGGTGGTGAACGGCGACTTCCAGGTGCACGGCACCCGCGGCCTGCGCATCGTGGACGCGTCGGTGTTCCCGAAGATCCCCGGCTTCTTCATCGCCACGTCGGTCTACATGATCGGCGAGAAGGCCGCCGACGTCATCTCCGCCGCGAGCCGTGCCTGAAGGAACAGGGCTTCACACGGGGTCAGCACGGTCGGCAGAGGAACGCCCTGCTGGCTCCGTACCCGTGTGATCATCCGAAAACAACGGCGAAAAGTACAGAGGGACAGACAAAAGCCAGAGGAACAGGGGAACGGCGAAGCAACCGCGTTTCCTCTGTATCTCTGGCTTTTCTCTGGTCCCTCCGTACCCCGATTCTTTTCCGGGATCGCGGCGGGGCTGTTCTTCTGCTCCGTCAGCGGCCCAGCGGAACGGGGGTGCCGTCGCCCAGGCGGATCTCGAGGACGCGGCCGCCCTGCTCGGAGATGCCGTACATGCGGAAGCGGCGCATGGAGCCCAGGGTGAACTCCGGCTCGTTGTCCATCCGCAGCAGCGGCGCGCGGATGGTCCACGCGGGGATGATCCACGCGCCGGCGGGAAGGCGCTGGAAGTCGATGCGGCCCCCCAGCCGGTCCGCCGGCCCGCGGAATTGCAGCCCCGTGTAGCGGTACTCGACGTAGCGAAGCTCCGCCGTGGCGCGGTCCAGCCAGAGCACCCCCTCCACGTCCGGCTCCACCCGCCCCTCCAGCGGCACGAACTCCAGCCCGATCAGCCCCGGCTGCTCCGGCCCCGCCCGACGCAGCCCGAAGCAGTGGTGCTCCACGAACAGGTCCGACAGGATGGCCGTGGGATCCACCCCTTTCAGCTCCACCCGCCGCGGCGCCAGCACGACGTATCCGCCGGTGACCAGGTCCTCCACCGCCGCGGAGGAGAAGGGACGGCCCTGCGTCACCACCTGGCGGTGGTGCTGGCGCATGAGGTTGCGGCCGTTCAGCCCCGTCTCGCGCCAGCGCAGCTCGGAGAGGAACCAGTACTCCGCGCTCTCCTGCGCCAGCGCCGCCGCCGCCAGCGCCTTGCGTGCCTCATCCCACACCGTCGCGGCCAGCGCGCCCTCCTGCGGCTGCCCCGCACAGCGGCGCCGCTGCCCTTCGGCGACCACTTCGTCCAGCACCACCCGCCGCGACGCCGTCCGCAGCTCGTGCTCCCGCGTCTCGCCGTCCGCCAGCGTGAGCGTGGCCGCGGCGGGGTTGGCGAAGCCCACCCGCTCCGCGCGCAGCCGGTACGTCCCCGCGCCGGGCGCGCTCACCCGGTAGCGCCCCTCCGCGTCCGCCAGCACCGCCGCCACCCGCCTGCCGGAGGCGTCCTGCAGCACCACCACGGCGCCGGGAAGGGGCGCCCCCGTCTCCGCCTCCACCACCCGCCCGCGCACCGTCTGTCCGGGGAGGGATGCAGGAAGGAGCAGCGCGGCCAGGGCGAGCAGCCGCACCGGGCGGAGCCGGGGGGACGCGGGGAAGGACGGGTGCATGATGGTTTCCTGGATCATTCCGTTCCGGCGCCGGGCGGGGCGGGCGCGCGGGGCAGGAGGGGGTGCCGCGGCGGACGCAGGGAAACGCCTCGCCGCCGGCCGGTCTGACGGGACGGAGAGGGGAAGCGGTGCGGGTGGGGGTGTCCTCCAGACGTGCACCCGCGCGGCACGGCCGCAGCCGGCCGCCATCGCGCGCGGCGGGGCTGGCGCGGCAGTCCGCCCGCGTCACCGCCCCAGCGGAACCGTGGCGCCGTCGCCGGTGCGCACCTCCAGCACGCGCCCGCTCTGCTCGGAGATGCCGTACATGTGAAAGCGCCGCATGGAGCGCAGGGTGAGCTCCCGCTCGTTGTGCGCCTGCAGCAGCGGCGCGCGAACCGTCCAGGACGGAATGATCCACGCCCCGCCGGGCACGCGCTGAAAGTCGATGCGGCCGCCCAGCCGCTCCACCGGTCCGCGGAATCCCAGTCCGGTGTACGTGTACTCCACGTAGCGCAGCTCCGCCGTGGCGCGGTCCAGCCAGAGCACGCCGCGCACGTCGGGCTCCACCCGCCCGTCGAGGGGCACGAACTCCAGCCCCACCAGCCCCTGCTGCTCCCGTCCGGGGCGCCGCAGCCCGAAGCAGTGGTGCTGCACGAACAGGTCGGAGAGGATGGCCGTCGCGTCCACCCCCATCATCTCCACCCGCCGCGGCTCCAGCACCACGTAGCCGCCGGTCACCAGGTCCGCCACCGTGGCCGCCGCGAACGGCCGGCCCCGCGCCACCACCTGGAGCGTCTCGTCGCGCATGACGGTGCGGCCGTCGAGATCCGTATCGCGGATGCGCCACTCGACGAGGAACCGGTATTCGCCGCTCGCCTGCGCCAGCGCGGCCGCCGCCAGCGCCTTGCGCGCCTCGTCCCACACCGTCGCGGCCACTGCGCCCTCCTGCGGCCGGCCCGCGCACCGGCGCGGCTCCCCCTCGGCGACCACCGCCTCCAGCACCACGCGGCGCGACTCCGAGCGCAGCTCGCGCTCCACCCTCTCCCCGGCCGCCAGCGTCACCGTCACGACGGCGGGGTTGGCAAAGCCCACGCGCTCCGCGCGCAGCCAGTACGTCCCCGCGCCGGGTGCGCTCACCCGGTAGCGCCCGGCCGCGTCCGCCAGCACCGCCGCCACCCGCCTTCCGGAGGCGTCCTGCAGCACCACGACGGCGCCGGGCACGGGCGCCCCCGTCTCCACCTCCACCACCCGCCCCTGCACCGTCTGCCCGTGCAGGGAAGCGGGGAGCAGCAGCGCGGCCAGGGCGAGCCGCCGCAAGATCGTGCGCGCGGGGAGGTGTGGAGGCATGATGTCTCCGGGATCATCCGGTATCCGCGCCGCGCCGGGCGGGGCGTCCGGGGCGGGGAGGGAGTGCCGCGGCGGACGCAGCAAAACGCGCCCGGCGGGTGGATCGGACGGGCTGGATAGGGGACGACGGCCGGGATGCGTGTCATCTCGAGTGGACCGGCGCCGAGGGGTTGCAGCTACCCTCCATAGTAGCGCGAACGAGTCCGGCGCGGCAGTCCGCTTGCATTTCGGCTCGTCCGCGAGCCCAGGGCCAGCGCCGCGCCGCGGCCGCGTGTCTCGACCGTGCCACTGACCAACGGGAGGTCTGCCGTGAGAAGGATATGGACGATGGCGCTCGCCGCGCTGGCCGCGTGCGGCGGGCAGCCGGCGCCGCAGGACGGCCCCGCCCCCGCGGGCGGCCCCAGCGACGTGGCGCTGACGATGGACGCCGTGGGCGGCGCGCCGCCCAGCATCTTCGGCCTGATCGGCGCGCGGGAGCGGCTGTCGCTCACCAGCGCGCAGGTGAACGCGCTGGACTCCATCTCCGTCGCCTGGTCGGCGGCGGACCAGTCGCTGCGCCGCGAGCTGCGGGAGACGTGGGGCGGCGACCGCCCGCGCGGCGGCGACGCCATGCAGCGCGCCCGGCCCACGCTGGAGCGCATCGCCCAGAACAACCAGGCGGCCGCGCAGGCAGTGGAGGGGGTGCTGAACGAGGACCAGCGCCGCATCGCCTGCGAGCTGCAGGCGGAGCAGCGGGACGAGCGGGGCCCCCCGGCGCCGCGGGTGTCCTCCGACGCCCCCCGCGGCCCCGGCGGCGGCGCGCCCCGCGCCCGCCCGCGCCAGGGCGACGTGATGATGATGTCGCGCGGTCCCCGCGGCTGGCCCTGGTGCGCCGCCCGTCCGCCGGCCCCGCCACCTGGATGAACGGGCACTGGAGACCATCGGCATGCCGTCGCCGGCTATTCCCTGTTCCCTGTTCCCTGTCCCCTGTCCCCTGGGCCTCGGCGACAAAGGTCTTGAACCGCACGGGGTGATGAGGGTATGATGATACCATCCGTCCCGCGCGCCGCGTCCGCGAGCGCGCGGACGGCCGAAGGCGGGCCGCCATAGCCCGCCTTCCCGCGGTCCAGGCAGTCCGGCCACGCGCGTCTCCGCGCTCCCGCTTTCCTGCCGACGACATCGACAATCCGCTGGCGGGCCTTTCGCAGAAGGCCAGGACCGCGCGCCGGCAACACCACCCCTACGATGGACGACCGAGAACGACTGCAGTGGCTTCCGGCCCGGGTCCGCCGCGAACGCGAGACGGCCTGGGGAATCACCCTCCTCCACACCCTGCCCCTGATCGCCGTAGCGCTGCTGGCGCTGCTGCTGGGGCACCCCGAGACCGCCAGCGGTACCCTGGTGCTGGTGGTGCTTACGCTGGGGCTGGGACGCACCCTGTTCCGCCCGCGGCGGCTGGCGGTGCAGCCCCGCATGAAGGCCGGGCTGCGGGAGGTGGGCAGAAGCCACTGACCCCCACGACCGAGGTCACGACGAGGGCGGGCTCTCCCCATGCGGGAGGGCCCGCCTTCTTGGTGCGTGAGTGCGTGAGTGCGTGAGTACGGCAGTGCGGAGCTCGAGACTGAGCGGGGTGAACCCGCTGCAACAACCGCACGAAGCCCGCAAACTGCCCGGGGCTTCGACCGCTCATGGCCGCGTTGTCAGCGGGTGGCAGGGCAGTCGGCGCAGCCGGACGTCGATACGCCCAACCGCCTGCCGCGCGACCCACAACACATCCACGATGCGCCATATTGCGCGAGAGGCACGGGCCGCTCACCAGCGATTCGGGCCCTCTCGCACGATCCATCCGCCCGCTCGTCAAAATCAGGTTACCCCATTCCTCACCCGCCGCTATTCTATGCGGCGTAAACAGATCGCGCTCTCCACCGCCGGTTCGCGGTGTGTAAGGTTCCAGCGACTCGGCGCATTGGATGGATACGCCAGGTGTTCGGCCGGGAGCCCTGTGCCCGGGGACGCCGGCCTCCGGCCGGTCGCGGCGGCAGCTCCCGATCGATCCGCGCCCACTGGGGAACGAGGTCCCGCCTGCCGGCCAGGTCACCCGGTGTGCGGAGACAGTGGAACGCTGGCGGGATGCGGGCCGGGAAGCCACCTCCCCAGCGTTCACGGTGCAACCCGCCCAGAGAGGGAGCCCCATCGGATCAAAAAATGAGCAGGGAACGCCTGCGCCGCGCTCGCGCGGCACGTCCCGGTTACATCAGCAGTTCGTCACGCCCGCGTTGCGGGCAACCACCGATCAAAAAGGGAACAGACATGTCCAGCATCGGCCGGCGCGCGTTCGCGCGCATGTTTCTCGCTTTCGGGCTCGTCTCCACGGCAGCCTGCGCAGGCGACATTCCGACGGAGAACTCGGCGAGCCCGCAGACGGCGCAGCCCAGCCTGTCGTACGACCCGAACAGCTTCTACGTCATCCGCAACGCGGGCAGCGACAAGGTGGCGGACGTCAGCAACGCCGGATGCTGCAACGGCGCCTGGATCCACCAGTGGACCTACGACGGCTCGTCGAACCAGGAGTGGAGCATCATCAGCGTGGGCAGCGGCTACTACAAGATCATCGCCAAGCACAGCGGCAAGGCGATGGACGTGGAGAGCGCCTCGCAGTACAGCGGCGCACAGGTCCACCAGTGGACCTACCAGAACCTGTACAACCAGCACTGGGCCATCAACGATTCCGGCAGCGGCACCGTCTACATCACGGCCCGGCACAGCGGCAAGGCGCTGACCGTCAGCGGCACGCTCTCCAACAACGGGTCGCTGATCAAGCAGTCCACGTACCTCGGCGCGACGTACATGCCGCAGCAGTGGACGATCGAACCGGCTTCCCTGTAGGGCACCCCGGACCCTCCGCGCGCCGCGGCTGCGGCGTGCTGCGGGCGTAGGCAGATGAAGGCGGGTCCTCCACGCGGAGGGCCCGCCTTCGTGCCGTCGAGGGAGGATTCCGACCTCGCGCCTGAGCGGGTGAACCCGCCGCAACGACTGCGGAAAGCCCCGCTTTAAGTGCCCCGAATTTATTCGCTCCTGCAGGCGGATTTCGTGACGTTGCAGCAGCGGTTTATGCTCACTGCGAATCAAATCCGGTAACTGCTTCCACCGGAACTCGCCACCACGCTCCTGAGGCAGCGATGCAGTCCGCGCAGGCGGACTTTGCGAATTTCCAGCGGCGACTTCAGTCGCTCCGGCGCGGGCGCGGCGATTCCCGGTTTAGATTCGCAAGGGGCATCAACCGCC
>DATAAG010000607.1:0-8485 GCA_036260235.1 Longimicrobium sp. | reverse complement strand
CCCCAGTTCACCCCGATGCGCACCGGCTTGCCGAACTCGATGGCGCGGTCGATGATGGCCCGGAAGTTCTCGTCGTGGCGCTTTGCCCCCACGTTGCCGGGGTTGATGCGGTACTTGGCCAGCGAGCGCGCCGTGTCGGGGTACTTGGCCAGGAGGAGGTGGCCGTTGTAGTGGAAGTCGCCCACGATGGGCACCTCCACGCCGCGCGCGTGCAGGAACTCCACGATGTAGGGAACGGCGCGCGCCGCCTCGTCGTTGTTCACCGTCACGCGCACGATCTGGCTGCCGGCGCGCCACAGGGCGGCCACCTGCCTGACGGTGCCCTCCACGTCCGCCGTGTCGGTGTTGGTCATGGACTGCACCACCACCGGGTGCGCGCTCCCCACGGGAACGCCGCCGACGTTCACGGTAACGGTGCGCCTGCGCTGAATGCTCTGCATCTGCTTGTCCGCGGCTCGGTTGCGATCTGCGCTCCAATCTAACCCCGCGCCGCCCCGTCCGAAATCCGCCCCGACAAACGTTTGACTCGCCGGCCGCGCGGGACAGGATTACTTCATCTGCAGCCTTGCCGGGGAATTCACGATGAGACGATGGGTTGATCGGGCGGTGAGGATGCGGACGGCGCGGGCGCTCCGCAGCGTTCCGCTCGCGCTGGCGCTGCTCCTCACGCCGGGATGTGACGGCGAACCGTACGTCCTCATCCGCCCCGCGCCGCCCTATCCGCTGATGCACCCCGGAGAGAGCGTGCAGCTCGTGGCCGTCTACGGCAGGGGCCACGTGGTCTTCCCCTTCGCCTCCAGCTTCCAGGGGATCTACGACTCCCAATCGCGGCCGGAATCGTTCACCTGGCGCTCGTCCACCCCCGCCGTGGCAACCGTGGACCAGGACGGGATGATCCGCGCGCTCAGCGTGGGTGTATCGGAGATCCGCGCCACCGCCGAAGGGGTGCGCTCGCGCCCGGACACCGTCACGGTCATCCAGACGCCGTGAGAGGGGTGAGGGTCCGCGAACGCGGCGCTGTCCGCAGTCGCAGTTCCTCCCCCTCTCCGCACGCAGTTTGTGCGGGGAGGGGGCCGGGGGGAGGGGCCCTCCCGGAACAATCGGGGCCCCGCCGTGTCTCAGCCGCAGCCGTCCGTGCGGCGCCTCGATCCACGACCATCCCGCAAGACACCATGAAGCTTCGCATCACCGCGGCCGCGGCGCTCGCCTGCGTCCTTGCCGCTTCGCCGGCCGCCGCGCAGACGGACACCCTGTCCGCGCCGGGCGCTCGCACGAACGCCATCAGCATCCTGCCGCTGCACGCCATCCTGGGCTTCTACGCCGGCGACTACGAGCACGCCGTCGGCCGCACCACCACGGTGGGGCTGGGCGCCAGCTACTTCTCCCTGGGCGAGGGCGAGGACGAGCTCGTCTATGCGACCACCGAGGCCAAGTTCCGCTACTACCCCTCCGGCGACCCGCTGCGCGGGCTGTCGTTCGGCCTGACCGCGGGCCCCACCTTCCTCTCCGCAGAGGCCGCCGGCTCCGAGGACGAGAGCGTCACCGCCATCGGCGTGGGTTTCGAGGTGGCGCGCAGCCACGTGCTGGGGGTGGACCGGCGCTTCTACTACGGCTACGGCGCCGGCGCCAAGCGGCTCTTCTTCACCGGCGACGAGGCGGACGGGGCCGAGATGGTGCTCCCCACGCTGCGCCTGTCGGTGGGCTACGCCTTCTGACGCGCGGCCGGCGGAGCGCGTAGATTGGGAGCGGGAGGGCACGGTCGCCCTCCCGCTCCTCTTTCCGTCCTGCCCCGGGGGCGCCGTATGCAGGTGGATTTCGACGGGATGGTCCGCACGCTGGGCGAGCTGGTGCGCATCAACTCCATCAACCCCGCCTTCAGCGGCGGGACCACGGACGAGCGCCAGGTGGCCGCCTACGTCCGCGACGCGATGGAGGCGCTGGGGATGGAGACGGCGGTGCACGAGCCGGAGCCCGGGCGCGCCAGCGTGGTGGGGCGGCTGCGCGGCACCGGCGGCGGGCGGTCCCTGATGCTCTACGCCCACCACGACACGGTGGGGATCGAAGGGATGCCGGACCCGTGGAGCGCCGAGGTGCGCGACGGGCGGATGTACGGCCGCGGCGCGTACGACATGAAGTGCGGCCTGGCCGCCTCCCTGGCCGCGGTGCGCGCCATCGTCGGCTCCGGCGCGCGCCTGGCCGGCGACCTGATGATCGTCTCCGTGGCGGACGAGGAGGAGGCCAGCACGGGAATGGCGGAGGTGCTGCGCCACCACACCGCCGACGCCGCCGTCGTCACCGAGCCCACCGAGCTGGCGATGATCGTGGCGCACAAGGGCTTCTGCTGGATCGAGGTGGAGACGGAGGGGCGCGCCGCGCACGGTAGCCGCTGGGAGGAGGGGATCGACGCCAACCTGCGCATGGGCCGCGTGCTCGCCCGCCTGGACGCGCTGGGGACAGCGCTGGTGACATCGGAGCCGCACCCCGTCGTCGGACCGCCCTCGCTGCACGCCGCCATGCTGCAGGGGGGCACGGGGTGGAGCACCTACGCCGCGCGCTGCGTCCTGCGCATCGAGCGCCGCACCGTGCCGGGAGAGACGGAGGCGCAGGTGGTGGGGCAGGTCCAGCAGATCCTGGACGAGCTGGCCGCGGAAGATCCCGCCTTCCGCGGGTCCGTCCGCCCCGCGCTCACCCGCCCCGCCTGGGAGGCGCACCCCGGCTCGGCGATCTCGGACGTGGTGGGCCGCGCCGCGGAGGGTGTGCTGGGGCGGGCGCCGGAGCGGCTCGGCGCGCCGTTCTGGATGGACACGGCGCTCCTGGGCGCGGTGGGGATCGACGCGATCGTCTTCGGCCCGCACGGGGAGGGGGCGCACGCGGCGGTGGAGTGGGTGGACCTGGAGTCCGTTCGGCAGACGGCGGAGGTGCTGGCGCGGACGGCGGTGGAGTTCTGTGGTGGAGTGATGGAGTGATGGAGTGATGGAGTGATCGGGTGATAGAGTGATAGAGTGATGGAGTGATGATGAGGCCTGAGTGGCTTCGGAGGGGGGCGGGGTGGCGCATCTTGTGAAAATGCAACAACTTTGATGCGGACGGCAGGGCTGCGCGGAAACCCGCGGCGCCGCCGCTCCGTACCTGCCGCCGCCGCCGATCCAGCGGCGGCGTGACGTATCACCGATCCTCAGCAGGATTGTCCTCGTGATCAAGCGTTTTACCCGCGTCGCCGCGGCGGCGCTGCTCGCCGCCGGCACCATCGCACCGGCGGCGCAGGCGCAGCAGCCCGCCCGCAGCCTGCTGTACCGCGTGGAGGGCGCGGACGGCGCCACCGTGTACATGCTGGGCTCCATCCACCTGCTCACCGCGGACGCGTACCCGCTCCCGCAGCCGGTGCAGAACGCCTACGCCGACGCGGAGCGCGTGTTCTTCGAGACCAGCCTGGACAGCCTGATGGCGCGCCAGCAGGAGATGGCCCTGCGCGGCATGTACCCGGCCGGAAAGTCGCTGCGCAGCGAGATCCCGGCGGACCTGTACGCCAGGGTCGAGGCGGCGGCGCCCGCGCTGGCCGCGCTGGGGGTCACCATGCCGGTGCTGGACCGCATGGAGCCGTGGCTGGTGGCGCTGATGTTCCAGGCCGTGGAGTGGCAGAAGGCGGGGCTCACCCCGGAGCACGGGGTGGACATGCACTTCTCCGGGCGGGCAAAGGAGGATGGCAAGCCGGTGGGCGGGCTGGAGCCCGTGGAGCTCCAGCTGGGGCTCTTCGACGGGATGACGGCCGAGGAGCAGGTGAGCTTTCTCCGGCAGTCGCTGGAGGACGCGCCCCGCACCGCCGAGCAGATGCGGGAGATCGTGGCGGCCTGGCGGGCGGGCGACGCGGCGCGGATCGACGCCATCATGAACGAGTCGATGGACGATTCGCCGGCCCTGTACGCGCGCATGCTGACGGACCGCAACGCCGCCTGGGTGCCGCAGATCGAGGCGCTGCTGCGCGGCCGCGACGACGTGCTGGTGGTGGTGGGCGCCGCGCACCTGGTGGGCGAGCAGAGCGTCGTCTCCATGCTCCGCCAGCGCGGCTACACCGTCGAGCAGCTGTAGGCCGCGCCATTCGCTGTTGGGGGCGGATGGCACGTTACTCGATCAGAATCGCAATCGGCATCACTCGCCCCTGGGCGGCGGGACCCTGAACTGGCGGCGATTCAGCCCGTATCCCGCTCCAGCCGGTAGATGCGCACGCGGCTCTCCACGCCGGGCGCCGAAGGCTCCGCGAGGACGGCGGCTTCCGCCACGCGCCATCCGATGTCGCGCATCATCCGCAGGAAGTCGCCCGCGTAGATGCGCCCGGGGTCCGCGACCAGCACGGTGCCGCCCGGGGCCGTCACGCGGGGAAGCAGTTCCGCCAGCAGCGCCGCGTTGCGCTGCTCGTACAGCACGTCCGCCGCCAGAACCAGGTCGTATCCCCACCCGCCGCGCGGCAGCCGCCAATCCAGCAGCTCCGTCCGCAGTGGCGGCAGGCCGTTGCGCTCCGCGTTGGCCCGCGCAAAGCGCAGCGCGTCGTCGTACCAGTCCGTCGCCAGCACCTCCGCCCCCCGCGCCAGCATCGCCAGCGACGGCAGCGCCACCCCGCACCCCAGCTCCAGCACCCGCCCCCCGTCCCACTCCCCCACGTTCGCGCTTTCGCACTCTCGCACTCGCGCAGTCGTGTCGAGAAGGTGCCGCGCCAGCGCCCGCGCCGACGGCCACAGCTCTGCCCAGTACGGCAGCCGCTCGTCGCTGGCGAACTCATTCTCGTCGATCAGCTCGTCCGCGGCGCGGGGCAGGATCAGCTCCACCTCCCACCCGCCGTGCGCGAAGCGCTCCTCGCGCACCGCGAACCGCGCCCGCAGCTCCGCCTCCAGGCTCTCCGCCATCCGCCCCCGGGGATGCATATCCATGCGTCGCTTGCCGCCGCGCCGGGCTCCCGCCTACCTTGGCGCGTGCCGCGCGCGCGACAAGCTTCGCCCCGCGGCCGTCCCGGTCAACCCGCCCGCGATCTGCACCAGGGGGTGTGATGGCCCGGCGCCATCCGTTCGAACGGCGGCTTCGCCGCGCGCTGCTGATGTTCTCCGTCCTCCCGTCCCTCCTGCTGGTGGGGCTGGGGGCGTACGCCGTCTCGCGCGCGCTGCGCCTTTCCGACGCGGGCGGCGCGTGGGAGCGGGCGGGCGCCAGCGGCGGCGAGCTCATCCGCCGCGCCGAGCGCTCCGGCGACCCGGCGCTGGCCGCCGCGGCGGAGCGGCACCGCAGCGAGCTGGAAGCCTCCATCACCAACGCGCGGCGCTGGGACTACCTGCTCAGCCGCTCCGTGGCCCTCATCGCCCTGGCGGGGCTGCTGATCGGCGGGGTGCTGGCCGTGCTGGCGCTGCGGGCGGCGCGGCGGATGGGGCGCCGCCTCTCTCACCCGGTGGAGGAGCTGGCGGGATGGGCGGGGATGGTGGGCCGGCGCGAGCCGCTCCCCGCAGACGACGGCGTCGCCGCCGCGGACGAGTTCGCCGTGCTGCGGCAGGCGTTCCGCCGGATGGCGGCGGAGCTGGAGGTGTCGCGCGAGCGCGAGCTGGAGGCGGAGCGCGCGCGCACCTGGGTGGGGATGGCGCGGCGCGTGGCGCACGAGCTGAAGAACCCGCTCACGCCCATGCGCTTTGCCCTGCACACCCTGCAGCGCACCGCCCCCGACCGCGAGGACGCGCGCGAGGCGCTGGAGGTGATGGAGGCGGAATCCGCGCGGCTGGAGGAGCTGGCCCGCACCTTCGCGCAGCTCGGCCGGATGCCCGAGGGGCCGATGAGCCCCGTGGACGTGCGCGAGATGCTGGAGTACCTGATGCGCACCCACCTGCCGCCGCAGGTGGCCGGCGGCCTCCACGCGCCGGACGCGCTGCCGCCGGTGATGGCCCACCACGACGCGCTCTCCCGCGCCTTCGCCAACCTCCTGCTGAACGCCGGGGACGCGGTGGCGCAGCGAGGCGGCGGCACGGTGTTGGTGGAGGCGCGGGCGGCGGACGGCGAGGTGGAGGTGTGCGTGCGGGACGACGGGCCGGGGATCGCGCCGGAGAACGTGGAGCGCGTCTGGGAGCCGGACTTCACCACGAAGGCGCGGGGGACCGGGCTGGGGCTGGCGCTGGTGCGGCAGACGGTGCAGGCGCACGGCGGCCGCGTCTGGGCCCGCAACCGCCCCGCCGGCGGCGCCGAGTTCGGCATCGCCCTCCCCGCCGGCGCGGAATCTCCCGAGCCGGAGCCCCTGCTCTCCGGCGCGGAGTCGAAGGCTGGCGGAGGCTGAGGGTTCCCCCTGGTGTCCGCGAAGACGGACAGCAGTCGATGCGCGACTTCAGTCGCTAGGCTGGGGCCCGCCCCCTCCGCGACAAACCTATGATTCGCGCCCGGCATCCAACCCACCACGCGCAAGAGGAAACCTTGGCCGCGCACGCGGCGTAGAAGGCGCGTCCCGTGCACACCGAACAGGCCGCCGCGCCTCCGCATCCTCACCGATGTCCGCCACCGTCCTGATCGTAGACGACGAGCCCAACATCCGCCGGATGCTGGGCAGCCTGCTGCGCGCGGAAGGCTACCGCACGCGCGAAGCCTCCAGCGCCCGCGGCGCCCTGGCAGAGGTGCACGGCGAAGAGCCGGACGCGGTGCTGATGGACCTGTACATGGACGGCGACTCCGGGCTGGACGCCCTCCCCCGCCTGCGCGAGGCGGCGCCGCACCTTCCCGTGATCATGATGAGCGGCCGCGCCTCGCTGGGCGACGCCGTCAAGGCCACCCGGCTGGGCGCCTTCCACTTCATCGAGAAGCCGCTCACGCCCGAGGCCGTCCTCCTCACCCTCGGCTCCGCGCTGGAGCTGCGGAAGACGCGCGAGCTGAACCGCGCGCTGCAGGAGGAGCTGGGGGACGGGCAGGAGATGGTGGGGCACAGCGGCGCGGTGGAGAAGGTGCGCGAGATGATCGCCCGCATCGCCCCCACCGACGCGCGGGTGCTCATCACCGGCGAGTCGGGGACGGGGAAGGAGGTGGCCGCCTCCGCCATCCACCGGATGTCGCACCGCGCCCGCGGGCCCTTCGTCAAGCTCAACTGCGCCGCCATCCCCCGCGACCTGGTGGAGTCGGAGATGTTCGGCCACGAGCGCGGCGCCTTCACGGGCGCCACCGAGCGCCGCCGGGGCCGCTTCGAGCTGGCCAGCGGGGGCACGCTGCTGCTGGACGAGATCGGGGACCTGAGCCTGGAGGCGCAGGCCAAGCTGCTGCGCGCCATCGAGGCCGGCGAGATCGAGCGCGTGGGCGGCGGCGAGCCGATCCCCGTGGACGTGCGCATCCTCACCGCCACCAACAAGGACCTGCGCGCCGAGGTCGCCGCCGGACGGTTCCGGGAGGACCTCTTCTTCCGCCTGCACGTCATACCCCTGCACCTGCCCCCGCTGCGCGAGCGCCCGGGCGACGTGCCGCTGCTGGTGGAGCACTTCCTTCGCCAGAACCAGCGGCGCCACGGGCTGCGCCCGCCCTGCCTTTCCCCCGCCGCGGTGGAGACGCTGTCGCGGCACCCCTGGCCGGGGAACGTGCGCGAGCTGGCCAACATCCTGGAGCGCGTCTGCATCCTGCACGCGGGGGGCGAGGTGGGCGCGGCGGAGATCCGCGCCGTGCTGGCCGCGGACGGCCCGCTGCCGGTGGAGACGCCCGCCTACCGCGACGACGACGAGCGCTCCCTGAGCGAGCGGCTGGACGAGTACGAGCGGCAGCTGCTGGCGGGCGCGCTGGACGCGGCGGAGGGGAGCGTGGCCGAGGCCGCCCGCAAGCTGCGGACGGACCGGGCCAACCTCTACCGCCGCATGCGCCGCCTGGCCGTCGCGCGGTGACGTCCTGCGACGAACGCCCGTGTCCATGCGACACGCTCCGCGCCGCGCTGGACAGCGCCCGGAATCGCAAGTAGTATCCTCACAACCCCTTGCCCCTGCCGGCGAAGCAGGCACGCGCTTCGCCCTGCGACCGCGCCGGAACCCGTGGCGCTGCCGCACCTTTGTCCCCCCTGGAGGAAGCATGCGCACCCTCGCGCTCACCACGCTCACCCTGCTGGCGCTGACCGCCCCCCCGGCCGCGCGGGCGCAGGACCCCGGCGCCCTGCCGCGGGACCTGGCGGAGCGGATCACCGAAGTGCTGAACGACCCCGCCACCGAGCGCCACGAGGGCGAGACCGCCGTGGAGGCGGGCCGCACCGTGGGCGCCAGCCTGGCGGTGCTGGACGGCGACCTGGCGCTGGCCGGGCGCGTGGAGGGCGACGTGGTCGTCCTGAACGGCAACCTGGAGATGGCGCCCGGCGCGGAGATCACCGGCGGCGTCATCGTGGCCGGCGGCGAGATCGAGGGCGTGGACGGCGCCGTGGTCGCCGGGGAGATGGTGGTCTTCGCGGAGCCGGTGCCGCACTGCGTGCGCGGCGGGCGCCTGGACCTGGGCTGCGGCGCCGTCGCCCGGA
>DATAAG010000606.1:0-2473 GCA_036260235.1 Longimicrobium sp. | reverse complement strand
GCCGACCGAGCGCACGGGGGCGCTGCCGCTGTCGTTCGCGCAGGAGCGGCTGTGGTTCATCGACCGGCTGGAGCCGGGAAGCGCCGTCTACAACATCCCCGTGGCATGGCGCCTGGGGGGTGCGCTGGACGAGGCGGCGCTGGAGCGCGCGCTGGGCGAGATCGTGCGGCGCCACGAGGCGCTGCGGACGGTCTTCGCCGAGGCGGACGGCTCGCCGGTGCAGGTGGTCGCGCCCTTCGGCGGGTTCGCCCTGCCCGTGGAGGACCTGTCGGCGCTGAGCGAGGCGGATCGCGAGGCGGCACTCAGGCGGCGCGCCGGGGAGGAGGCGCGGCGGGCGTTCGACCTCTCGGCGGGGCCGCTCTTCCGTGCGGCGCTGCTGCGGCTGGGCGCCGAGGACCACGTGCTGCTGCTCTCGATGCACCACATCGTCAGCGACGGGTGGAGCATGGGGGTGCTCTTCCGGGAGCTGTCGGCGCTGTACGCGGCGTACCGCGAAGGCGGGGAGTCGCCGCTGCCGGAGCTGGGGGTGCAGTACGCCGACTACGCCGTGTGGCAGCGCGAGCAGCTGGCGGGCGAGGTGCTGGATCGGCAGCTGGCGTACTGGCGGGAGCGCCTGGCGGGCGCGCCGGGGCTGCTGGAGCTGCCCACGGACCATCCCCGGCCGCCGGTGCAGACGTACCGGGGCGCAACGGTTCCGGTGGAGCTCTCCGTCGAGCTGCTGGAGCGGTTGCAGGCACTGGGTCGGCGTGAGGGCGCGACGCTGTACATGGTGCTGCTGGGCGCCTTCCAGGTGCTGCTGTCGAAGTACAGCGGGAGCGAGGACATCGTCGTGGGGAGCCCCATCGCGGGGCGCACGCGCGGGGAGGTCGAGGAGCTGATCGGCTTCTTCGTCAACACGCTGGTGCTGCGCACCGATCTCGGTGGAGACCCGAGCTTCCGCGAGGTGCTGGGGCGGGCGCGGGAGGCGACGCTGGGCGCGTACGAGCACCAGGAGCTTCCCTTCGAGAGGCTGGTGGCGGAGCTGCAGCCGGAGCGCAGCTTGAGCCACTCGCCCCTCTTCCAGGTGATGTTCACGCTGCAGAACGCCGGGGGCGGGGGAGGCGCTCTTCCGGGGCTGAGCGTGAGCGGGGTCGAAGCGGAGCTCGCGAGCGCCAAGTTCGATCTCTCCCTGATGCTCACGGCGACCGCCCAGGGCCTGCGGGGAGGACTGACCTACAGCACGGACCTCTTCGAGCGCAGCACGGTCGAGCGGATGCTCGGCCACCTGGAGCGGGTGCTGGAGCAGGTCGCCGCGGACGCGGACGTGCGGCTTTCGCAGCTGGAACTGCTCGGCCAGGCGGAGCGCGCGCTGGTGCTGGAGGCGTGGAACCGGACGGCGGCCGAGGTTCCGGCGGACCGGTGCATCCACGAGCTGTTCGAGGTGCAGGCGGCGCGCACGCCGGGGGCGGTGGCCCTGCGCTTCGAGGAGGAGTCGCTCACCTACCGCGAGCTGAACGAGCGTGCGAACCGGCTGGCGCACTACCTTCGGCGGCGTGGGGTGGGCCCGGAGGTGCGGGTGGGGATCTGCCTGGAGCGGAGCCTGGAGATGGTGGTCTCGCTCCTGGCCGTGCTGAAGGCCGGGGGCGCGTACGTGCCGCTGGATCCCGGCTACCCCGCCGAGCGGCTGGCGTACATGCTGGACGACAGCGGCGTGCCGCTGGTGCTCGTGCAGGCCGCCCTGCGCGAGGCCGTCCCCGCGCGCGAAGGCGTCGGGGTGCTGGCGGTGGACGCGCTGGCGGAGCGGCTCGCGGCGGAGCCGGCGGAGAACCCGGCGGTCGGCGCGGGGCCGGATTCGCTGGCGTACGTCATCTACACCTCCGGCTCCACCGGCCGCCCCAAAGGGGTGATGAACCAGCACCGGGGCGTGGTGAACCGCCTGGTGTGGATGCAGGCGCAGTTCGGCATCGGCGCGGACGACGCGGTGCTGCAGAAGACGCCGTTCTCGTTCGACGTGTCGGTGTGGGAGTTCTTCTGGCCGCTGCAGCAGGGCGCGCGGCTGGTGATGGCGCGCCCGGACGGGCACCGCGACCCCGCCTACCTGCGCGAGGTGGTGGAGCGCGAGGGCGTGACCACGCTGCACTTCGTCCCCTCCATGCTGCAGCCGTTCGTGGAGGCGGCGGAGGCGGGCCGCTGCGCGTCGCTGCGCCACGTCGTCTGCAGCGGCGAGGCGCTGCCGCCGGCGCTGGTGCGGCGCTTCTACGACCGGTTCGCCGGCCCCGTCGTGCTCACCAACCTGTACGGCCCCACCGAGGCGGCCGTGGAAGTGAGCTGCTGGACCTGCCCGCGCGACGGAGCGGCCGATGTGGTGCCGATCGGCCGGCCGGTGTGGAACACCGCGCTGTACGTCCTGGACGCCGCGCTGCGGCCGGTGCCGGTGGGCACCCCCGGCGAGCTGTACATCGGCGGGGTGCAGGTGGCGCGCGGCTACCAGGGC
>DATAAG010000605.1:0-3436 GCA_036260235.1 Longimicrobium sp. | reverse complement strand
CCGTGTGCGATCCTCTCCGATTCTCCGCCATCGGCTTCTCCCGAGGTTCAGTTTCTTCCCGGGAGTCTAGCTTCGACTGCTCGCTAAAGCTATTCGCCTAAAGGCGAAGGCTTGTGACCTGGTGTATGGAAGTCAACGGAGCCAGCGGAGGAAGGTCAAACTCCGCTGACTCCGTCGACTCCGTGTGAGGCCTGGTTCTTTCCTACGCCGCCACGGACCGGCCGTCCAGCAGCGGCGCCAGCCACTGGCCCGTCAGGCTCTCGGGGACGCGCGCGACCTCCTCCGGCCGCCCCATCGCCACCACGCGGCCGCCGTCCGGGCCCGCGCCGGGGCCCAGGTCCACGATCCAGTCCGCCGTCTTGATCACGTCCAGGTTGTGCTCGATGAGCACCACCGTGTGCCCCGCGTCCGCCAGGTCGCCCAGCACCCGCAGCAGCTTGCGGATGTCGTCCATGTGCAGCCCGGTCGTCGGCTCGTCCAGGATGTACAGCTTCTTCCCCCCGCGCCGCGCGCCCATCGCCAGCTCGCGGGCCACCTTGATCCGCTGCGCCTCGCCGCCGCTGAGGGTGGGCGCGGGCTGGCCCAGGCGCAGGTAGCCCAGCCCCACCTGCTGCAGGTGCCACAGCACCTCGCCCAGCCGGTCCTCGTGCAGGAAGAAGCGGATGGACTCGTCCACCGTCATCTCCAGCACGTCGCGGATGCTGCGGCCCTTGTAGCGCGCCTGCAGCACCTCCGGCCGGAAGCGCGCGCCGCCGCACACCTCGCAGGGGACGAAGACGTCGGCCATGAACACCATCTCCACCTGCACCTGCCCCTCGCCCTTGCACGCCTCGCAGCGCCCGCCGGTGACGTTGAAGGAGAAGTGCCCCGGCCCGAACCCCAGCCGCTTGCTGTCCGGCAGCGAGGCGAAGATGCGCCGCACCTCGTCGTACGCCTTGATGTAGGTCACCGGGTTGGAGCGCGGCGTCCGCCCGATCGGCGACTGGTCCACCAGCACCACCTCGCGCAGCAGCCCCACCCCGGTCAGCCGGTCGAAGGCGCCCACCATCTCCCCCAGGTGGCGCTTGGCGCTGGTCTCGCCGCCGGAGAGCTCGCGCTCCACGGCGCGGTAGAGGACGTCGTGCACCAGCGTGCTCTTTCCCGACCCGCTGACGCCCGTCACCACGGTGACGGCGCCCAGGGGAAAGACCGCGGCGTCGCCCTTCAGGTTGTGCTCGCGCGCGCCCTCCAGCCGCAGCCTGGGCCCGTCCACCGGCCGCCGCCGGGCGGGGATCTCGATCCGCTCGCGGCCGGAGAGGTACTTCCCGGTCAGCGTGTCCGCCGCGAGCATCTCCTCCAGCGTTCCCTGGAACATCAGCCGCCCGCCCAGTTCGCCGCTGCCGGGCCCCAGCTCCACCAGGTGGTCCGCCAGCCGCATGGCCTCGGGGTCGTGCTCCACCACCAGCACCGTGTTGCCGTGCTCGCGCAGCCGCACCAGCAGGCGCAGCAGGCGGTCGTTGTCCGCGGGATGGAGCCCGATGGTCGGCTCGTCCAGCACGTACAGCGTGTCCACCAGCCGCGAGCCCAGCGCGTTGGCCAGGGTGATGCGCTGCGCCTCGCCGCCGGAGAGCGAGCGCGTCTGCCGGTCCAGCGTCAGGTATCCCAGCCCCACGTCGCACAGGAAGCCCACGCGCGAGTCCAGCTCCTTGAGGATGCTGTCCGCGATCCCGCGCTCCTGCTCGGTCAGCGGCGGATCCGGGCAGTCCGGGTCGCCCGTCCGCCCGTCGCGCATCGCCCGCAGCCAGGGCATCAGCCGTCCCAGCGGGAGCGCGGAGACGTCCGCGATGGTCCGCCCGCCCACGCGCACCCGCAGCGCCTCCGGGCGGAGCCGCGCGCCCAGGCACGTCGGGCAGTCCTGCGCGCTCTGGTACTGGCGGATGAAGACGCGGATGTACTGCTTGTACCGCTTCTCCTCCAGGTCCTCGAAGAAGGAGTAGACGCCCTGGAAGCCCCGCGCGCCGTGCAGCACGGCATGGCGGAACGACTCCGGCAGCTCGCCCCAGGGAGCGTCGATGGAGACGCCCTGCTTCGCGGCGAACTGCGCCAGCCTGGCGCGGCGCGTGTCGTAGCGGGGCTTGCTCCACGGGTCCACCGCGCCCTCGCCGAGCGAGCGCGAGGGGTTGGGGACGATGAGCGAATCGTCCAGCCGCAGCACCGCGCCGAACCCGGTGCACTCCGGGCACGACCCGTACGGGTTGTTGAACGAGAAGAGCTGCGGGGTGGGATTGAGGAACTCGATCTCCGGGTGGTCCGGGCAGCGGAAGCGCTCCGTGAAGCGCATCGGCGGCGCGCCGACGGGGATGACGATGGCCTCGCCCTCGCCCTCGGTGAACGCCATCTGCAGCGAATCCGCCAGCCGCGCCGTGTCGTCCGGGTCCGCCCGCAGCCGGTCGACCACGATCAGCAGCTCGCCGGCCTTCGTGAGGTCGACGTCCGCCGGCAGCTCGTCCAGGTGCAGCTCGCGCCCGTCCGCCATCAGCCGCATGAAGCCGAGGGCGCGCAGGTTCTCCACCACCAGGGCGTGGGTCACGCGGGCGGAGAGCGGGAGCGGGAAACAGATCATCACCCGCGTCCCGGCCGTCAGGCGCAGGACGGCGTCGGTGGCGCTCTGGACGGTGTCGGGTTTGACCTCGCGGCCGCAGGGCCGGTCCGGGTGCGGGCCGGGGCAGTAGGTGCGGCCCACGCGCGCCCACAGCAGGCGCAGGTAGTCCTGCACCTCCGTGGCGGTGCCCACGGTGCTGCGGCTGGTCTTGGTGGGGTTGCGCTGCTCGATGGCCACCGCGGGGGAGATCCCCTCCACGCGGTCCACGTCGGGCTTCTCCATCCGGTCCAGGAACTGCTTGGCGTACGTGGAGAGCGACTCCACGTAGCGGCGCTGCCCCTCGGCGTAGATGGTGTCGAACGCCAGCGACGACTTTCCCGAGCCGGACGGTCCTGTCACCACGACGACGGCGCGGCGTGGCAGGTCCAGGTCCAGGTTCTTCAGGTTGTGCTGGCGGGCCCCGCGAATGACGATGCGATCCTTCATATCCCCGAAAACATACCGAATTCGGCCACCTGTGCGCAACGTGCGCTTCCCCGCTGGCGCACAAAGAGTGCGAGCGGGAGAAGAGTGCGTGAGTGCGTGAGTGCGTGAGTGCGTGAGTGGGTCCGGCGCGGTGGAGGCATCCAGCCTCGCCCCCTCCGGGCTCGCATGACTCGCCCACCTCCCCCAAAAACCCCTGGGGGAGGTTGGGCGGCACTGACAGGTCGAGATGATTCGACAGGCATCTCACTGCGCCCGCGGGGGGCCCCTCCCCCCGGCCCCCTCCCCGCTCGTTCCTCGCGGAGAGGGGGAGAACTTCAGGTGCGCACCGCAGTCGCTTTCCCACCGCCTGCTGGCCGAACCTGGGGCTCG
>DATAAG010000604.1:0-5245 GCA_036260235.1 Longimicrobium sp. | reverse complement strand
GGCGCCTTTCTCGTTGCACGCATTTGACAACTCGGGTCCTGGGTCGAAAGAACAGCGCAGTCCGCGTGGGGTCCCGCCGGGGCGATTGGCCGCCGGCCTGGCGAACGCGACTCCCGGTGCCGTGCGTGCCCTCCGCCTTCCGTGCGGGGCCCCCGCGGCTGCGTTTGAAGAGTGCGTGAGTGCGTGAGTGCGTTAGTGCGTTAGTGCGTTAGTGCGGGAGCAAGATCGATTCGATGGCGTGATGTGCCAGTAGCTCAGCGGGACGAGAGCGCCGGACTTCCACTCCGGAGGCCGAGGGTTCGAACCCCTCCTGGCACCCTGAACTCGGCTGTGATGAAAGTGCGCCTGTAGCTCAGATGGCCAGAGCGCCGGACCGCCAGTCCGGAGGCCGAGGGTTCGAATCCCTCCTGGCGCTTCAAAAGGAAGACGTTGTTGGAATGCGCCTGTAGCTCAGCTGGTAGAGCGCCGTGACTCCAAATCCGGATGTCGGGGGTTCGAATCCCTCCGGGCGTGCTGATGGTCGTGGAATGATCGACGGATGAATGAAGGTGATGCAGGGGTTCCCGAGCGGCTGAAGGGGCCGGTCCGCAAAACCGGCGGCGCAATGCCCACGCGGGTTCGAATCCCGCCCCCTGCTCTGGAAGTGCGTGAGTGCGTTAGTGCGTGAGTGCGTGAGTGGGCACTTCGCCGCGCGGAGGTAAACCGTAACTGGAAGCGGGCCCCGCTGTAGACGGGGTGCCATATGGCTCTGGGGGTTCGAGTCCCTCCCTCCGCACTGTCACATGGGAGCGATCCGGCTGGATGAGGAGCCGGTCCCGAAAACCGGTAGCGCGCCGCGAGCGCGTTGCGAGTTCGAGTCTCGCCGCTCCCTCTGCTCACGCGCTCACACACGATAGCACTCGTTTTCGCCCGGAGGGGTCCGCCTGCCGGCATGGGCAGCGGTTTGCTAAACCGCAGGCGCCATCGCGCGCCTCGTGGGTTCGAATCCCACCCTCTCCTTGTTGTTCACTCACGCACTTACGCACTCACGCACTAACGCACTTTCCCAGGGGGTGTAGCTGAGAGGCCTAAAGCGCCGGACTGTCGCTCCGGAGATCGCGGGTTCGAATCCCGCCGCCCTCGCTGTTCAACGACATGCCCACGTGCTGGAACCCGGCAGACAGGCTGGTCTCAGAAACCAGTGGCCGCATGGCCGTGGCGGTTCGAATCCGCCCGTGGGTACTTCATCACACGTCCCGGTAGCTCAGCGGAATCAGAGCGCTGCCTTGCGAGGGCAGAGGCCAGAGGTTCGAGTCCTCTCCGGGGCACTTTCGCGCTTCATCCAGGGGAATGGGGGAGCCCGGCCTACCCCGCCTGCTTCGGACGCAGGAGATCGCTGGTTCGAATCCAGCTTCCCCTATCGCACCACCCGCCACGCGGTACGCCCCGGTAGCTCAGCCGGATCAGAGCGCTGCCTTCCGAGGGCAGAGGCCGGAGGTTCGAATCCTCTCCGGGGCACTCACGCACTCACGCACTTTCTTTCGACCCCGGGCCCGACGCACGCCACCCGCACAGGAGGCAGAAACGGAGAGCTGACACCATGCCGACGATGACCACCACCCGCCCGACCCGGCGGGCATGCCTGACGCTGAACGCCTCGTACGAGCCGCTGGTGATGCTGCCGGTGCAGCGCGCCGTGCGGCTGGTGCTGGACGGCCGCGCGGAGCTGGTGGAGGCGCACGGCACCCGCGTCATCCGCTCGGCGGGGCGCGAGCTGCCGCTGCCGGCGGTGATCCGGCTGGTGCGGTTCGTCTACGTGCCGCGGCGGATGCGCCGGGGCGTGACCAACACCATCCTGTTCGCGCGGGACGGGTACACCTGCGCGTACTGCGGCCGCCGGCGCGACGAGCTGCGCAGCCGCGAGTTCCTGACCCGCGACCACGTGCTGCCGCAGAGCCGGTTCGCGCGGCGCGCGGACGCCAACACGTGGGACAACTGCGTGACGGCGTGCTCGGCGTGCAACAACCGCAAGGCGGACCGCACGCCGCAGGAGGCGGGGATGGCGCTGCGGATCGTACCCGCGGAGCCGCACTTCGTCCACCTGGAGTGGTCGGTGCGGCGGCTGACGCCGCTGCAGCGCAAGTACGTCGTCCAGTTCTTTGGCAAGGACGTCGCCGATTCCCTGTGACGGCGAATTGGCCTCACACGGAGTCAGCGGAGTCAACGGAGCAGATCCTCCGCTGACTCCGTTGACTCCGTGTGAGGCCCTTGTTTGGATGATCGGGAGGAGCCTACGCCGCAACGACCTTCTCGCCCACCAGGCTGGCGTCCACGCGCTGCGACGCGGGCTGGGAGACGATGCGGTAGATCTCGCGCCGGCCGCCGTCGATCAGCGCGGCGAACTTCGGATACCACTCACGGAACTCCGGCGCCTGCATCGCCTGCTGCAGCGCGGCCTCGAACGCGGCCAGGCTCTCGTACTCGGACTCCATCACCAGCTGGTAGTAGTCGCCGGTCAGGTCCGTCAGCAGCCGGGTGGGCGCGCCGCCATTGGCCTCCTCGATCGCGATCCCCTCGCGCGCCAGGGCGACCGCCTCCCTCGCCCGCCCGAACTTGACCCTGAACACCTCCCGCACCTGGATCATCGCCGCCTCCCGCGCAAGGGTTCATCGATCGGCCACCCGCGGCCGTGGCTGCATGATAGCCCCGGTGCCGCGCGGATCAACCAAACGTTTGAACCGCATGCATTTATCCCGAGACCGCACTCGCGCAGAGAAACAGGGCAGCAGAGAAGAGAGACGTACCTTCTCTGCTGCTCTGCTGCTCTGCGTGACTGCTGTTGCCCTTCCGCGGATCAGCGCGCCGACGCCAGCTCCCGCACCACCGCGGCCAGCGCACGCACCTTCGCCGCGTCACGGGCGCTCTGCGCGTCGCGGTCCAGCTGCTCGGCGAGCTGCGCCAGGGCGGTGCGGCGGGCCTGCCCGCGCAGGCGCTCCGCGCGGTCCAGGTCGCGCGCCACGACCACGTTGCGCGTGCCGCTCATCCCCCCGCCACGCGCCAGCTGGTCCAGGTACGCGCGCGCCACCACGAAGCTGGCCGGCCAGGTGAGCCGGCGCTGGTTCTGCGGGTTGAACTCGTCCACGCGCACCAGCCGGGCCGCCTCGATCTCGTTCTGCGACAGGTGCGCGCTGGGCGTGAGCCGCAGCACGTCCAGCCCGCGCCCGATCTCCGAGGCGTAGATCAGCCCGTTGTACCAGTACGCCGACCAGTGCCCGCCGGTGATCAGCTCGCTCGCGCTCAGCGGCCCCCGGTCGAAGTACGCGATCTCCACCGGGCGCGCGGGGTCGGTGAAGTCGAAGACGGAGATGCCCCCCTGGTACCACCCCTGCACCATGATGTCGCGCCCCGGCACCGGGATGAGCGAGCCGTTGTGCGCCACGCAGTTCTCCGTGGCCGTCTGCGGCGCCGGCAGCTTGTAGTAGCCGGCCAGCTGCAGGTCGCGGTTGGAGAGCCGGAAGAGGGCGTTGGCGCCCCACGTGGGGCGGTCGGTCTCCCGGCAGCGGGGCTGGGTGCCGCCGCCCCACTCGTCCGTGAAGATGACGGTGGAGCCGTCGTTGTTGAAGGTGGCCGAGTGCCAGTAGGCGAAGTTGGGATCGATCACCTCTTCCACGCGCACCGGGTTGGCGGGGTCGCGGATGTCCAGCAGGATGCCGTTCCCCGAGCACGCCCCCGCCGCCAGCCCGATCTCCGGGTAGACGGTGATGTCGTGGCACTGGTTGGTCTGCGACGTCTGCTGCGTTCCCTCGCCGTGGCGGCCGCCGGGCCACAGCCCCGCCGGGTTCCCCGTCCGCGGGTCCGCGAACACGCGCGGCATGCTGACGACGCGCGCGTCCTGCGGCCGGGCCAGCGGCACCTGGATCACCTCGATGCGGAAGTACGAGGTGTTGGGGTCCTCCTGCGGCCCCCGCGCGGAGCACCCGGCCAGCTCCTCCGCCGGGCGCACGCCGCCGGTGCCCTGCACGTAGACGTACACGTTCTGCCGGTCGCCGGGGTACGTGAGCAGCGTGTGCGTGTGCGAGCCGCGGCACGTCTGCACCGCCGCCACCTGCCGCGGCCGGTCCAGGTTGCTGATGTCGAAGATGCGCACCCCGCGGAACCGCTCCGCGCTCACCGGCTGCGTGGGCGCCTGCGTGCCGCAGTCGGTGCGGCCGCGCGTCTCCTCGACGGACATGAAGAGCAGGTTGCCGTGCACGGAGACGTCGCCCTGCCCGCCCGGGCAGACGTGGGAAGCGCGCAGCCGGGGCTGCTGCGGGTTGGAGATGTCCCACACCTGCCACCCGTTGTAGCTCCCCACGAACACCTGGGTGCCGCGGAAGGCCATGTCCGTGTTGGCGAAGCTGAAGTCGCCCTGCTGCGCGGGGTTGAAGAAGCCCTGCGGCCGGTCGGTGTGCGACACCAGCTCCAGGTTGCGGATGGCCGATCCCGCGTCCGCCCACCCCGCCCGCAGCCCCACGCGCGGATCCGCGCTGGACTGCGCGCCCGCCTGCGCCGCGGCCAGCAGCGCCCCCGCCACCGGCAGCGCCCACCGCACCCGCATCCGCCGAATCGTCGCTGTGCTTCTCATCCTGGTTTCCGCTGAGTGTGGGTACGTACCTGCGTAGTCCCCGCCCGCGCCGGTCACCGCGGACCCGGCGCCGGCAGTGGACCGGCGAGCATCCGCTGCATCCGCGCGATCTCCGCCCGCTGATCGGCGTCCACGTCGCTGGCGATCTGGAAGATGTCCGACGCCTGGCCGCCGCCCGGCGTGGCGAACAGCTCCGCCACCATCGCCAGCGCGCCCTCGTGGTGGCGGATCATCAGCTCCAGAAACAGCCGGTCGAACTCCGCCCCCGACGCCGCCGCCAGCCGACTCATCTCCTCCGGCGTGAGCATCCCCGGCATCTGCGGATGATCTGCGCCGTGGTGGGTGTGCTCCCCGGCGGCGGGCACCGCCTCGCCGCGGGCGCGCAGCCACCGTTCCATCAGCGCGATCTCGTCCCGCTGCGACACGTCGATGCGCTCCGCGAGCAGGTGGATGTCCTGCCGCGTGGTGCGCCCCGGCACCAGCGCCGTCATCTCCAGCGCCTGCGCGTGGTGCGCCAGCATCCCGCGGATGAACCGCACGTCCGGCGACGTGTCCCGCGCCACCGGCGCACTCGCCGCGGGCGAAGCCCGCTGCGGACTCTCCGCCGCCGGCGCGGCCGCCGCCGCCGCGCCGCACGCCAGG
>DATAAG010000603.1:0-9554 GCA_036260235.1 Longimicrobium sp. | reverse complement strand
CCTCCAGCTGCGCCGCGTTCTCCATGCGGTCGCGGACGAACTCCTGCACCGCCGGCTCGTTGCCCGCGGGCGTCTCGAAGAGGAGCTCGTCGTGCACCTGCAGCAGCATCTTCGCGGGGACCACGCCGGCGTTCAGGTCCTGCTGGATGCGGATCATCGCGATCTTGATGAGGTCCGCCGCGGTTCCCTGGATGGGCGCGTTGGTGGCCGCGCGCTCGCCGAAGGCGCGGATGTTCCAGTTCCTGGACTTGAGCTCCGGCAGGTACCGCCGACGGCCGGTGAGCGTCTCGGCGTAGCCGCGCGTCTTGGCCAGCTCCACCTGCTCGTCCAGGTAGCGCCGCACCCCGGGAAAGCGGCGGAAGTACTCCTCGATGAACTCCTTGGCCTCCGCGTGGCTGATCCCCAGCTGGTTGGCCAGCGAGAACGGCCCCTGCCCGTAGATGATGCCGAAGTTCACCGTCTTGGCGCGATCGCGCATCTCCCTGGTCACCGAGTCCAGCGGCACCCCGAAGACGATGCCCGCCGTCTGCCGGTGGATGTCCAGCCCGGCCCGGAACGCCTCCACGAACGCCTCGTCGCGGGAGTAGTGCGCCAGGATGCGCAGCTCGATCTGCGAGTAGTCGGCGCTGACGAAGCGGTGCCCCTCCGCGGGGATGAAGCCGCGGCGGATCTCCGCCCCCATCTCCGTGCGGATGGGGATGTTCTGCAGGTTGGGGTCGGACGAGGACAGGCGCCCCGTGGCCGCGATGGTCTGGCTGAAGGAGGTGTGGATGCGCCCCGTGCGCGGGTTCACCGCGTGCGGCAGGGTGTCCACGTAGGTGCCGCGCAGCTTGTCGATCTGCCGGTACTGCATCAGCAGCGTGGGAAGCGCGTGCCCCTGCGCCGCCAGCGCCTGCAGCACGTCCACGTCCGTCGACGCGCCCGTCTTGGTCTTCTTGATGATGGGCAGCCCCAGCTTGCCGAACAGGATCTCCCGCAGCTGCGGCGTGGAGCCGATGTTGAACTCCTGCCCGGCCTCCGCGTAGATCTGCGCCTCCACCGCCCGCTGCTGGCTGCGCAGCTCCTCGCCCATCCGCCGGAAGAACGGCTCGTCGATGCGGATGCCGTTCCACTCCATCTCCGCCAGCACGCACACCAGCGGCATCTCGATCTCGCGGAACAGCGCGTCCAGGTGCAGGCTCTCCAGCTCCGGGCCGAACCGCTCCGCCAGCCGCAGGGCGATGTCGGCGTCCTCCGCCGCGTAGGTGCACGCCGCCTCCAGCCCCACCTCGGCGAAGGGGATCTGCGCCTTTCCCTTCCCCGTCACCTCGTCGTAGGCGACGGTGCGGTGGTCCAGGTGCTGGAGGGCCAGCGAGTCCAGCCCGTGCTCGCGCCGCCCCGGCTCCAGCACGTAGCTGGCGACCATGGTGTCGAAGTCGATCCCCCGCAGCGCGATCCCCTCGCGGCGAAAGACCAGGAAGTCGTACTTCAGGTTCTGCCCGATCTTTTTGACCGAGCCGTCCTCCAGCAGCTCCCGCAGCGGACGCATCTCCTCCCCGTGCAGGTCAGGGAGGTTGGCGACCACCTCGCAGTCCGGTCCGTCCCTGCTGACGGGCGGCATCAGCTCGCCCAGCATGTCGCCCTGGTCCGGGCCGCGGGTGCGGTGGCGGAAGGGAAGGTAGTACGCCGTCCCCACCTCCACCCCGATGGAGATGCCGCACAGCTCCGCCCGCATCGGGTCGGTGTCGCTGGTCTCCGTGTCCACCGCGAACCGCCCCGCCGCCCGTGCCCGGGCGACGAGGTCGTTCACCTCCTGCGCGGTGGAAAGGAGGACGTACTCCGCCTCCAGCCGGTTGGCGGGCTTCGCCTCCTCCTCCGCGGCGCCCGCGGGCCCGGCGGCGGCGAAGTCGCGGATGAGGGAGTGGAACTCCAGGTCGAAGAAGAGGTCCTTGAGCCGCGCGCGGTCCGGCTCGCGGCAGCGCAGCGCCTCCAGGTCCAGCTCCACCGGCAGGTCGTCGCGGATGGTGACCAGCTTCTTGCTCAGCAGCGCGTCTCCGGCGAACGCCTCCAGCGCCTCGCGGGCCCGCTTGCTCTTGATCTCCGCCGTGTGGGCCAGGAGGTTCTCGATGGGCCCGTACTCCTCGATCAGCTGGATGGCCGTCTTGGGGCCGATCCCCTTGACCCCCGGCACGTTGTCGCTGCTGTCGCCGATCAGCCCCAGGTAGTCCACCACGCGCTCCGGCGGCACCCCCAGCCGCTCGCTGGCGTTGCGCGTGTCCACCCACTCCTCCTCGACCGCCGTCGGCCCGCCGCGCCCGGGGTTCAGCAGGCAGACGTGGGGGCGGATGAGCTGGTAGAAGTCCTTGTCGCCGCTGACGATCACCGTCTCCAGCCCCGCCTCCGCCGCCCTGGCCGCCAGCGTGCCGATCACGTCGTCGGCCTCGTAGCCCTGCAGCTCCAGCACGGGGATGTTGAACGCCTCCACCAGCTGCCGGATGCGGGGAAGGGAGAGCTCCAGCTCGTCGGGCATCTTCTCGCGGGTCGCCTTGTACTCGGGGTACAGCTCCACCCGCTCGCTGTCGCCCGCGTCGAACACCATCCCCAGGTAGTCCGGCTGGTGCTTCTCGAAGATCTTGATGAGAAAGCGCGCCACCCCCCACGCCGCCGAGGTGTTCTCCCCTTTCGACGAGACGAGGGGCCGCGAGATGAGGGCGAAGAACGCGCGGTAGATGAGCGCGTAGCCGTCGATCAGGAACAGGCGGTCTCGGGTCTTCTCGGGCTTTTCGACGGGCATGGCGGGTGGCGCTGGATCGGTGTGCTCCGGACGCGATGGACGACGGGCGCCAATCTACCCGACGGCCCCGCGGTTCGACAGACGGAGGGCCGAGACCGGAGACGCCGCAACGTCACCCGGTTCCGATCGATGGAGTCGTGCCGCCCGAAAAAGAATCGCGGTACAGAGGGACAGAGAACAGCCAGAGGTACAGAGGAAACGCGTCCTCTGTACCTCTGGCTTCTCTCTGTATCTCTGTACCTTCGCCGTTGTTTTTCCGGATCGGATATCAACGCACCTGCGTGCGAGCCGGCTGCCGGCCGCCGCTCAGGGACCGGCGATGGCGGTGCGCAGGAGGTGAATCTGCTCGCCGTCGCTCAGCGCCAGCCCGTCCGTGCCCCAGCGCACCAGCCGCTCGGTGGTGAGGGCCGGGTGCTGCGACCGGCCCACGGGAAGGTCCGCGGAGCCGAGCAGTTCGAAGGTGTTCATGTCGAAGACCGTGAAGCGGTAGGTGGACAGCTCCACGTAGAAGGCCCGCCCCGTGGCCGGGTCCAGCGCCATGGACGACGGGCTGCCGTTCCCCGTGAAGGACCCGACCCGCTCGTGCCGCGCGGCGTCGGCCACGGGGGCGCCGAAGCTGTAGGCGCGGCCCCCCGCGTACTGCATGCGGTCATATCCCCCGTACAGCAGGTCCCTCGTCTCGCGCTCGATGAGCAGCCCGTCCGCCAGCACCCGCATGGTGTAGAACTCCGCCGTGCCCTCGTTGCTCAGCCCGTACACCACGGACCCCGTCTCGTCGAACGCGATGGTGTTGGGGCCGGTGTGCCCCTGCACCGTGCGGGCGCGGCGCACGCCGTCGTCGTACAGCGCCACGCCCTCGTAGCGGGGGCTGCAGCAGTCGTTGCGCAACGCGATCGCCACCGTTCCCGGGCGGCCGGGCATGACCTTCATGTCCCACGCCAGCAGGCGATCCGGCAGGGAGAACGACGTCCCGGGGGTGAGCGACGGCAGCGCCAGGCGACGGACCTGGCCGGTGCCGTCCACCGCCACCCAGAGCGCGCTCCCGTCATCCGAGAGGGCCAGCTTGCCGGGATCGGTCCCCACCGGCACGGACGCCGTCACGCCCCCGGTCTCCGGATCGATCGCCACCACCGTGTTGGCGCGCGCGCCGGCGTCGGAGCCCAGCGAGGCGTAGAGGCGGTCGCGCCCGGCGTCGTAGACGATGTCCCGGGCGGGGAGGTCGAGCGAGCGCACGCTGGTGAACGCCGCCGAACCCGGCGTGCGCACGGTGATCTGCGCGGCGCCGCTCGTCCCCCCGCCGGGGGTGTGGACGGTGACGGAGACGGTGCGGGGCGACGCCACGTCCGCGCCGGTCACGTCCATCTCCAGCCGGGTGCCGCTCACGTAACGCGTGGTGCGCTCCACCCCGTTCCACCGGATCCGCGAGCCGCGCACGAAGCCGGTGCCGTGCACCACCAGCGTGTATCCTCCGCCGCCCGCCGTCGCGCCGCCGGCGGGAAGGGTGGTGATCCGGGGCTCCGGCGCCGTCAGGACGATCGACGCACCGCCGGAGGTGCCGCCGCCCGGCTGCGGATTCACCGCCGTCAGCGTGTACGTCCCGGGCGTGGAGAGGTCCTCCGCCGTGAGCACCGCCTCCATCTCGGTGGAGCTGATGCGCCGCGCCTGCCGCGGGCTGCCGTTCACCCGCACCGCCGTCCCCGCGACGAACCCGCTCCCCGCCAGGCGCACGACCAGGCTGTCCTGCGCCGCCAGCGCCTGCGCCGGGGTGACGGCCGACACCACCGGCGCCGGGTTCACCAGCTGGATGGACGCCGACGCCGCGCCGCCGCCGGGAGCGCCGTTCACCGCGGTCAGCGTCTGCGTCCCGGGCGTGCGCAGGTCCGCCGCCGTGAGCGTCACGTTGACCTGCGTCGCGCTGATGCGCCGCGTGGTCCGCGCGCTCCCGTTGAAGCGCACCGTCGTCCCCTGGACGAAGCCGCTGCCGGCCAGCTGCACCACCAGGCTGTCCTGCTCCACCACCGCCTCCGCCGGCGTGGCGGAGGCCACCACCGGCGCCGGGTTGGCGATTGCCAGCGTCAGCGGGTTGGAGGGCACGCCGTCGGGGGTGAGGACCGTGACCTGCGAGAACCCGCCGTTGGGCACGTTGAGCGGGGAGAGGGTAAAGCGAACCTCCGTGGTCGAGACGAACGTGGTGGGCGGCCGGAAGGTGCCTCCCAGCGCCACCCGCGAGCCGGTGGTGAAGCCCGTGCCCCTCACCGCGACGGTCCCGCCCACGTCCACCATGACGGTGGCGGGCTCGAGGCCGGTGATGTGCGCCGGCGGCGTAACCGACACCTCCATCTCCACCGCGTTGGAGACGCCGCCGCCGGGGGCTGGGTTGGAGACGGTCACCCGCGCCGTCCCCGCCTGCTCCACGTCCGCCGCGCCGATCTGCGCGGTGAGCTGCGTGGCGCTCACGAAGGTGGTGGGGCGCGCGGCGCCGTTCCACTGCACCGCCGCGCCCTGCACGAAGTCGGAGCCGATGACGGTCAGGGTGAAGGCCGCGCTCCCCTGCATCACCCCCGCGGGGTTCAGCAGGGAGACGCCGGGCGTGGGGTTGGGTCCGGGGCCGGTTCCGCCGCCCTCGCAGGCGGCCAGGAGCAGCGCGAGGCACAGCGGGGACAGCAGGCGCGCGCGCGCCCGCTTCCCCTTGGGGGAAAAAGCAGCGTTGGGCATGGGAGAAAAGCGGTGTACCGCGGAAGGGCGTGGGGATGGAGGGACGGCAGGTGTGGCACCCGCCGGCAGCTGCGCGGGGAAACATATTGCGTCGGCGGGCGCAGTTCAAGGCTGAGCTTCACCGCAGGCGGAAGCGGATGCCGGCACGCGCGCCCCGCGAGGAGCGATCGAAATCACCGCGTCGCCGCAACGACTACGCGCTGTCCGCCTTCGCGGACACGTCCCTGCCGCACGCGTGGTGTCGTGCAGGGAGGCAGGCGCCGGGCAGGTGAAGCCTCGCGCAGTTTGTGAGGCTTTCCGCCGTCGTTGCGGCGGGTTCACCCGCTCGGGCGCGAGGCCGGCGCACCCTTCGCGCGGTTGAAGCCTCGCGCAGTTTGCGAGGCTTTCCGCCGTCGTTGCGGCGGGTTCAGCCGCTCCGTCGCGGGGCCCGCCTGCTAAACCTTTCGCACCTCGCGCGGGCGTGGCAGATTAGGGCGCATACCCATCCGTTTGTCGGCTCCGCGGGGCGGAGCGAAATCCCTCCAGACCACCGAAGCACCCATGCAACCAACCCGCATCGCACGCGCGGCCGCGCTCCTGGCGCTGGTGCTGGCCGGCGGGGGCACGGCGCAGGCGCAGAACGGCTACCTGCGCCCGCCCGATCCCATCCCCCAGATCGTCCTGGCGCAGCCCACGCCCACCGTGCTGGTGGGGCGCGACCGGCAGACGCTGGCGCTCGTCACCCGCGAGGGGCTTCCCTCCATCGCCGAGATGGCGGAGCCGGAGCTGCGGCTGGCGGGCTACCGCATCAGCCCGCGCACCAACGGCATCAGCAGCACGCGCGCCCAGTACGCCACCGGCATCACCTTCCAGGACCTGGCCAGCGGCCGCCAGCGCGCGGTGCAGCTGCCGGCCGGCGCGCGCATCTCCACCCCCGCCTGGTCGCCGGACGGGCGGCACCTGGCGTTCCTGAACGCGGTGGGGAACGGGCTGGAGCTGTGGGTGGCGGAGGTGGCCACGGGACAGGCGCGCCGGCTGCTGGGGCCGGAGGTGAACGCCACGCTGGGCTCGCCCTACGTCTGGCTGCCGGACAACTCCGGGCTCGTCGTGAGCCGCGTGGTTCCCGGCCGCGGCGAGCCGCCGCGAGCCTCGGAGGTGCCCAGCTCCCCGATCATCCAGGAGAACCTGGGGCGCACGGCGCCCGCGCGCACCTACCAGGACCTGCTGCAGAACGCGTCGGACGAGGCGCTCTTCGAGCACTACTTCACCTCGCAGCTCACCCGCGTGCCGCTGGCCGGCGGGGCGCCCGCGAACCTGGGGCAGCCGGGGATCCATTCGGACTTCGACCCCTCGCCGGACGGGCGCTACCTGCTGGTGACGCGCATCAAGCGCCCGTACAGCTACGTGGTCCCCGCCTGGAACTTTCCCAACGAGACCAGCGTGGTGGACGCCCGCACCGGCGCCCTGGTCAAGCAGGTGGCCGACATCCCGCTCACCGACAACCTGCCGCCGGCGTTCGACGCGGTGCACGAGGGGCCGCGCCAGGTGCAGTGGCGCAGCGACGCGCCGGCCACGCTGGCGTGGGTGGAGGCGCAGGACGGCGGCGACCCGCGGCGCGAGGCGGCGGTGCGCGACCGCTGGTTCCTGCTGGACGCGCCCTTCACCGGCACCCCGGTGAAGTGGGTGGACCTGGAGCACCGCACCTTCGGCGTGTGGTGGGGCCGGGGCGACATGGCCATCGTGGGCTCGCAGCACTGGAACACGCGGCGGGAGCGGCGCTTCGTCGCCAACCCCTCCAACCCGCAGCAGCCGGCGCGGATGATCGTCGACCGCAGCTGGCAGGATAACTACGGCGATCCCGGCAATCCCATCTTCACCACCACGCCCACGGGGCACCAGGTGATGATGTTCACCGCGGACGGGAGCGGCGTCTACCACACCGCGGTCGGCGCGTCGGAGCGGGGGAACTACCCGTTCCTGGACGTGATGGACCTTTCCACGGGGCAGAGCCGCCGGCTGTGGCGGGCGGAGGACCCGTACTACGAGACGGTGGTGACGGTGCTGAGCCCCGACGGCAGCCGCGTCCTCACCCGCCGCGAGACGCTGACGGACCCGCCCAACTTCTACGTCCGCACGCTGCCGGGGAACCAGGCGCGCGCCGTGACGAGCTTCCCCGACCCCGCGCCGCAGCTGGCCGGCATCCAGCGGCAGCTGATCACCTACACCCGCGCCGACGGGGTGAAGCTGAGCGGCACGCTGTACCTGCCGCCGGGCTACGACGCCCGGCGCGACGGCCCGCTCCCCATGCTGATGTGGGCGTATCCTACGGAGTTCCGCGACGCGGCGGCGGCGGGGCAGATCAACGACTCGCCCAACCGCTTCTCGCGGCCCGGCGGATCGTCGCACCTGTTCGCGCTGCTGGCCGGCTACGCCGTCCTGGACAACCCGACCATGCCCATCGTGGGCGAGGGCGAGGCGGAGCCCAACGACACCTACGTGGAGCAGCTGGTGGCCAGCGCGCAGGCGGCGGTGGACAAGGTGGTGGAGATGGGGGTGGCGCACCGGGACCGCATCGCCATCGGCGGGCACTCGTACGGCGCGTTCATGACGGCCAACCTGCTGGCGCACAGCGACCTGTTCCGGGCCGGCATCGCCCGGTCGGGCGCGTACAACCGCACGCTCACGCCCTTCGGCTTCCAGGCGGAGCAGCGGACGTACTGGGAGGCGACGGACACCTACACCCGGATGAGCCCCTTCACCTACGCCAACAAGGTGAACGAGCCCATCCTGCTCATCCACGGCGCCAACGACGACAACAGCGGCACGTTCCCCGTCCAGAGCGAGCGCTTCTATGCCGCGCTCAAGGGGCACGGTGCCACCGTGCGCTACGTGGTGCTGCCGCTGGAGGCGCACGGCTACCGCGCCCGCGAATCCGTGCTGCACACCCTGGCGGAGATGATCCGCTGGCTGGACGCGCACGTGAAGAACGCCCCGCCGAGGGCGCAATCGGGGAGCACGCCGACGGCGGGGAACTGAAGTGCGTGAGTGCGTGAGTGCGTGAGTAGAAAAGAAGACGGCCACGTGTGGTGACGCTCGTGGCCGTCGTCTTCTTCTTTCGTGCTGACCTGGCCCGTTCCGCTCTTCGCGAGGCAGCTTGCGGGACGAAACCGATTGCGGCAGCATACGTATCCACGGCACGCGGGGTGCCCGGCCGGCGCCCCGCCGCTTCGATTCGCTCGATCAGAGCACCAGCCCTTCCATGGAGCCCGCCATGAGATTCCTCCGCATCGCCCTGCTCCTGTCCACGATCGTCGCGGCCGCCGCGCCGGCCGCCGCGCAGCAGCGGCCCTACACCCCCGCCCGCGGATCGGCTGTCCGAACCGCGATCATGGATGGGATCCGCGCCGGGATTCGCGACGTGCGCGGACTCGACCGCCCGGTCGTGTTCAGGGTGCACAAGCTCGCGGTCCTGGGTGACTGGGCGCTCACCATGGTGACGCCGCAGACGCCGGAGGGCGCGCGCATCCCGGAGTACGAGCGCGAGCTCGAGTGTGACCGCGAGATCATCGCGCTCCTGCACCGCCGCGAGAACGGGTGGCGTCTCGTGGAGCGTGACGTGGGGCCCTGCGATTACGCCTGGCGCGACATCTTCCGGGAACAGGGCTATCCGGCGGCGCTCCTGGAGTACTGGGAAAACCTGCCGAGCGACTTCTAGCGCCAGTCCGGCACGAACAGGTACGGCCACGGGCGGTGACGCTCGTGGCCGTCTTTGCGTTCTTCGAGGACGCGATGGTATCCGATCAGCCCGCCGAGGACTCGCGATCCATCTGCAACCGCACGATCCCGAGGCGCTCCAGGATTCCGCCTGATCTTCATCCCAATGTCCCGCCGGTCGCCGAAGCCCTGCCACGTCCGCAACAAACCGAATTTCTGGCATGATGGGAGGCGCCTCGCGTCTACAGGCGCTGAATGGAAAGTCCGGTGCGAGCCGCCGCGCCCCCTCCGGGCTCGCATGACTCGCCCACCTCCCCCAAAAACCCCTGGGGGAGGTTGATGGATGACGAGCGATTCGTGCGAGACGTCTTTC
>DATAAG010000602.1:0-7545 GCA_036260235.1 Longimicrobium sp. | reverse complement strand
GCGGACGACCACGTGCTGCTGCTGACGATGCACCACATCGTCAGCGACGGCTGGTCGCTGGGGGTGTTCTTCGACGAGATCTCCGCGCTGTACGCCGCCCACCGCGAGGGGAGGGAGGCGGAGCTCCCCGGGCTGCCGGTGCAGTACGCCGACTACGCGGCGTGGCAGCGGCGCTGGGTGAGCGGCGAGGCGCTGCGGGAGCAGGCGGACTACTGGAAGAACGCGCTGGGGGGCGCCCCGGAGCTCCTGGAGCTGCCCACCGACCGCCCGCGGCCGGCGCAGATGGCCCATGCGGGGGCGTCGCTCCGCGTGGAGCTGGACGAGGCGCTCACGACGGGGCTGAAGGCGCTTTCCCGACGGCATGGCACCACGCTGTTCATGACGCTCCTGGCCGGATGGGCTACGGTGCTGGGCCGGCTCTCTGGCCAGGACGACGTGGTGATCGGCACACCGACGGCGGGGCGCGGGCGGCGGGAGATCGAGGGGCTGATCGGCTTCTTCGTGAACACGCTGGCGCTGCGCGTGGACCTTTCGGACGCGCCGACGGTGGCGGAGCTGCTTGGGCGGGTGAAGAAGCGGGCGCTCGCGGCGCAGCATCACCAGGACCTGCCCTTCGAGCAGGTGGTGGAGCTGGTCGACCCGGCGCGCAGCATGGCGCACCATCCGCTCTTCCAGGTGATGTTCACCTGGCAGAACATGTCGCGCGGAAGCCTGCAGCTGCCAGGGCTGGAAGTGGGCGGTGTGGGCGCGGGCTCCCCGGATGTGCAGGCGAAGTTCGACCTGTCGCTCTCGATGCAGGCGGCGGGGGACCGGATCGTGGGCGGGTTGACGTATGCGACGGCGCTCTTCGAGCGGGAAACCGTGGAGCGCTGGATCGGCTACCTGCGGCGGGTGCTGGAGGAGATGGTGGCGGACGACGGCCGGCGCGTGGAGCGGCTGGCGCTTCTGCCACCGGAGGAGCGCTCGCGGCTGGTGGACGAGTGGAACCGGACGGAGGCGCCGTATCCCGGCGAGTCGTGCGTGCACGAGCTCTTCGAGCAGCAGGCGGCGCGCACGCCGCACGCCGTGGCGCTGGTGCACGAGGACGGCGAGCTCACTTACGTGGAGCTGAACCGGCGGGCCAACCGCCTGGCGCACCACCTCCGCTCGCTGCGCGTGGGGCCGGACGTGCCCGTGGGGCTGTGCCTGGAGCGCGGCCCGGAGATGATCGTCGCCCTGCTGGCCGTGCTGAAGGCCGGCGGCGCGTACGTGCCGCTGGACCCGGAGTACCCGGAGGAGCGGCTTCGCTACATGCTGGCCGACAGCGCGCCCGCCGTGCTGCTGACGCAGGCGTCGCTTGCGGAGCTGTTCGCCGGCGCCCGCGTGCCGCGCATCCGCATCGACGCCGACGCGGCGGAGTGGGCGCACGAGCCGGCGACGGACCTGCCCCGCGGCGCGCTGACGCCGGAGCACCTGGCGTACGTCATCTATACCTCCGGCTCCACCGGCCGGCCGAAGGGGGTGATGAACCAGCACCGCGCCCTGGTGAACCGCCTGGCCTGGGGCCGGCGGGCGTGGGGGATCGATGCGGACGAGGCGGTGCTCTGCAAGACCTCGCTGAACTTCGACGGCTCCGTCCGCGAGATCTTCCTCCCGCTGATGGCGGGCGCACGCGTGGTGCTCGCCCGGCCCGGAGGGCACCGCGACCCGTCGTACCTGCTGGAGGTGATCGGCCGCGAGCACGTCACCACGGTCAACCTCGTCCCGTCGCTGCTTCAGGTGCTGCTGGAGGCGCCGGTGGTGGAGAGCCTCCGCGGGCTGAAGCGCATCCTCTGCGGCGGCGAGGCGCTGCCGGGCGCGCTGCTGGAGCGCTTCCGCCAGGTGCTGCCGGAGGTGGAGCTGCATAACCTGTACGGCCCCTCCGAGGCCGCGACGGCGGTGACCGCGCCGCGCTGCCGGGCGGAGCCGGGCCGCGCCGCCGTGCCGATCGGGGGTCCGATCGCCAACACGCGGGCGTACGTGCTGGACGGGGCAGGGGAGCCGGTGCCGGTGGGCGCGGCGGGGGAGCTGTACGTGGGCGGCGCGGGGGTGGCGCGCGGGTACCGCAACCGCGCGCCGCTGACGGCGGAGCGGTTCGTCCCGGACCCGTTCGGCGGCGAGCCCGGCGCGCGGCTGTACCGCACGGGCGACGTGGTGCGGTGGCTGGCGGACGGGCGTCTGGAGTTCGTGGGGCGCAACGACCACCAGGTGAAGGTGCGCGGATTTCGGGTGGAGCCGGGGGAGATCGAGGCGCGGCTGCGCGAGCACCCGGGCGTCCGCGAGGCCGTGGCCGTGGTCCGCGAGGAGGTGCCCGGCGACCGGCGCCTGGTGGCGTACTGCGTGGCGGACGCCGCGGTGGAGGTGGAAACGCTGCGCGCGCACCTGTCCGGCCGCCTGCCCGAGTACATGGTGCCGGCGGCGTACGTGCGGCTGGACGCGCTGCCGCTGACGCCCAGCGGCAAGCTGGACCGCAGCGCGCTGCCGGCACCGGAGGGCGAGGCCTACGTCTCCCGCGAGTACGAGCCGCCGGTGAACGAGACCGAGGAGGCGCTGGCCGCGATCTGGGCCGAGGTGCTGCGCGTGGAGCGGGTGGGGCGCCGGGACAACTTCTTCGACCTGGGCGGACACTCGCTCCTGGCGGTGCAGGTGGTCTCACGGGTGCGGCAGGCCCTGGGGGTGGAGCTCCCGCTGGGCGAGCTGTTCACCCGGCCCGTGCTCCAGGACCTCGCGCAGGAGCTCGTCGACGCCCAGCTGGCCCAGTTCGATCCGGACGAGATCGCGGAACTTGCCGCGCTGCTCGGCGAGCCGGCCTTCGCGTGAGGGAGGGCCGCCAGGTGGAACGGGTAGTGGCCGAAGAGGGACGGCGGGCCGGCCGCGGCCCCGGTGTCCCGCTCCCGGGTCACCGGTCGCGGGACCGGCACCGTCCCCGCCCGGCGGGTCCGGCCACGCCCCCACCGGACGGGCGAGCCCGGGAACGAACGCAGCGGGATCGGTCCGCCGGCCCCCGCCGGAGGGGTGGCACGGAGCGGCTGATTCTGATAGACTTGATGAATCTCACGACAAGACAGGGGCTCGCACGACCCGGGCATGACCGCGTCCGGGGTCTCCCCGATCGCGCCTGCGTCCGGGGCCTGCAACCCGGGTGCGTGCTCTTCGACCGTCGGTAGTCCTCCCGCCTGGCGAACCCTCGCGGCAGCGCGCCCCGCGCCCTGAACCGGCGCCGCGGCGCCCGCGCCGGGGCCAGAGCCGCGGCCCCGGCGCCCATGGGACCGGGCTCGCCATTCCCGCCTTCGTGCGTCTGGAGAGGAATCGCAGCCCCACCGGCATGTGCCGGTGGGGCGGCAACGACCTGTACCGTGAGCGAGGCGCCCGTGCCCGGGGCGCCGCGCCCCACCCCGTTGTAGGACCGACCGTACCCTGATGAAATCCGACGTGACCCTGGCCCGCCTGACGCTGGCGCAGCGGAGCGAGCTCCTGAGCATGGCGCGGGCGCGCGACCT
Organism: Longimicrobium sp.; assembly: GCA_036260235.1. Taxonomy (GTDB): domain Bacteria; phylum Gemmatimonadota; class Gemmatimonadetes; order Longimicrobiales; family Longimicrobiaceae; genus Longimicrobium. The sequence continues at coordinate 4,027 of DATAAG010000602.1, read as the reverse complement.
TGCCCGCCGCGGGTCGGAGCTTCCCCCGATCGAGCCCGCCGCCCGCGATGAGCGGGTGCCGCTCTCGTTCGCGCAGCAGCGGCTCTGGTTCCTGGCGCAGCTGCGCGACCTGGGCACCACCTACCACATCTCCCGGCGCCTGCGCCTGCGCGGCGAGCTGGACCGCGACGCGCTGGTGCGCGCGCTGGACCGCATCGTCGCGCGGCACGAGGGCCTGCGCACCACCTTCGCGCAGGTGGACGGCGTCCCGGAGCAGCGGATCGCGCCGGCGGACAGCGGATTCCACCTGGTGGAGCACGACCTGGCCGGGCGGACGGACGCGGAGGCGGAGCTGGACCGGCTGGTGACGGAGGAGGGGCGCGCGCCCTTCGACCTGGAGCACGGGCCGCTCATCCGCGGCCGGTTGATCCGGGTGGGGGCGGACGATCACGTGCTGCTCATCACCATGCACCACATCGTCAGCGATGGCTGGTCGATGGGGGTGCTCACGCGTGAGCTGGGCACGCTGTACGCGGCCTTCCGCCGCGGCGCGCCGGACCCGCTCCCCGCGCTGGAGGTGCAGTACGCGGACTACGCCGTCTGGCAGCGGCGGTGGGTCGACGGCGCCGTCCTGCAGGGGCAGGCGGAGTACTGGAGGCGTACGCTCGCCGGCGCCCCGGAGCTGCTGGAGCTGCCCACCGACCATCCGCGCCCGGCGCAGATGGACCACGCCGGCGCGCAGCTGCCCCTGGAGCTGGACGCGGAGCTTACGGCGGGCCTCAAGGCGCTGTCGCGGCGGAACGGCACCACGCTGTTCATGACGCTGCTGGCGGGGTGGGCGGTGGTGCTCAGCCGCCTCTCGGGCCAGGACGACGTGGTGGTCGGCAGCCCCATGGCGGGCCGCGGCCGGCCGGAGATCGAGGGGCTGATCGGCTTCTTCGTGAACACGCTGGCGCTGCGCCTGGACCTCTCCGGCGCGCCGACGGTGGCGGAGCTGCTGGGCCGGGTGAAGGAGCGGGTGATCCAGGCACAGCACAACCAGGACATCCCCTTCGAGCAGGTGGTGGAGCTGGTGGATCCCGCGCGCAGCCTGGCGCATCACCCGCTCTTCCAGGCGCTGTTCGCGTGGCAGAACACGCCGCGCGCGGGCGGGCTGTCGCTTCCGGGGCTGGAGGCGGGCGGCGTGGGCGGCGGCGGTGCGGCCGCCACCTTCGCGGAGGCGCAGGCCAACCGCGACCTGTCGCTTTCGCTGCGCGAGGCGGGCGGCCGGATCGTCGGCAACGTGCTGTACGCGACGGCGCTCTTCGAGGCGGAGACGGTGGAGCGCTGGGCGGGCTACCTGCGCCGTGTGCTGGGGGAGATGGTCGCCGATGAGGCCCGGCCCGTGGCGCAGCTGGCGCTCATGCCGGCCGACGAGCGCATTCGCGTGCTGCAGGAGTGGAACCGTACGGAGGCGGAGTATCCCGCCGACTCGTGCATCCACGAGCTGTTCCAGCAGCAGGTGGAGCGTACGCCCGACGCCACGGCGGTGGTCTACGAGGGCGATCGTCTCATCTACGCGGAGCTGAACGCGCGCGCCAACCGGCTGGCACACCACCTCCGCTCGCTGGGCGTGGGGCCGGACACGCGGGTGGCGATCTGCGTGGAGCGTAGCCTGGAGACGATGGTCGGCCTCCTGGCCATCCTGAAGGCCGGCGGCGGGTACGTGCCCCTGGATCCCAGCTACCCGGCGGAGCGGCTGGCTTACATGCTGGCCGACAGCGCGCCGGCCGCGGTGCTGACGCAGCAGGCCCTGCGCGACCGCGTCCAAGATGCCGGCGTGCCGGTGCTGGAGCTGGATGCGGCCGCGCCGGCGTGGGCGTCGGAGGCGGAGACGAACCCCGCGCGCGGCGCGCTGGCGCCGGAGCATGCCGCGTACGTCATCTACACCTCCGGCTCCACGGGCATGCCCAAGGGCGTGGTCGTCCCGCATCGCGCCGTAGTGAGCCAGCTGGCGTGGGGGCAGCGCACCTGGACCCTCGGCGCGCACGAGGCGGTGCTGCAGCGCATCTCGCTGAGCTTCGACGTGTCGGTGCGCGAGCTGTTCTGGGCGCTGACGGTCGGCGCGCGCGTGGTGCTTGCGGGGCCGGCGGGCGCCAACGATCCGGCCGCGCTGGTGGAGGTCATCGCGCGCGAAGGCATCGGCGCGATCCACGGAGTTCCCACTCTGCTGCAGGCCTTCCTGGAGCACCCGGACGTGGGCTCCTGCACGACGCTCGCGCGCGTGATGTGCGGCGGCGAGGTGCTTTCGCCCGCGCTGGCGCGGCGGTTCCACGAGCGGCTGCCGAACGCGACCCTGTACCACATGTACGGCCCCACCGAGACGACGCTGGCCGTTACGGCCGCGCGCTCGCGGCCGGAAGAGCAGCACGGCCGCCTGCCGCTCGGCCGGCCGATCGCGAACACGCGCGCGTACGTGCTGGACGACCGCGGCGAGCCGGTGCCGGTGGGCGCGGCGGGCGAGTTGTGCATCGGCGGCGCGCAGCTGTCGCGCGGCTATCTGGGGCGTGCGGACCTGACGGCGGAGCGCTTCGTGGCGGACCCGTTCGCCGGGGAGCCGGGGGCGCGGATGTACCGCACCGGCGACCTTGCACGCTGGCTGCCGGATGGGGTGCTGGAGTTCCTGGGCCGCACCGATCACCAGGTGAAGCTGCGCGGCTTCCGCATCGAGCTGGGCGAGATCGAGGCGCGCCTGCTCGAGCATCCTGCGGTGCGCAAGGCCGTGGTGCTGGTGCGCGAGGATGCGCCGGGCGAGAAGCGGCTGGTGGCGTACGTGGCCGGCGACGAGGCCGGCGCGGACGTGCTGCGGGCGCACGTGAGCGAGACGCTGCCGGAGTACATGGTGCCGGCCGCGTACGTGCGGCTGGACGCGCTCCCCCTCACCCCCAACGGTAAGGTGGACCGCAAGGCGCTGGCTGCGCCGGAGGAGGACGCCTTCGCGGCGCGGCGGTACGAGGCGCCGCTGGGCGAGACCGAGCAGGTGCTGGCCGACATCTGGGCCGAGGTGCTGCGCGTGGAGCGGGTGGGCCGCCGCGACCACTTCTTCGAGCTGGGCGGCCACTCGCTGCTGGCGGTACAGGTGATCTCGCGGGTGCGGCAGGCGCTGCAGGTGGAGGTCGCGCTGGGCGAGCTGTTCACCCGCCCCGTGCTCCGGGACTTCGCGCGCGGGCTGAAGACGGCGGCGCGGTCGGAGCTTCCGCCCATCCAGCCCGCCTCCCGGGAGGGCCGGCTGCCGCTGTCGTTCGCGCAGCAGCGGCTCTGGTTCCTGGAGCAGCTGGGGAGTCTGGGCGGCACCTACCACATGGGCACGCGCCTGCGGCTCCGGGGTGCGCTGGACCGGACGGCGCTGGTGCGCGCGCTGGACCGCATCGTGGCGCGGCACGAGGCGCTGCGCACCACCTTCGCGCAGGTGGACGGCGTCCCGGAGCAGCGCATCGCAGCCATCGAGGACAGTGCGTTCCGCCTGGTGGAGCACGACCTGGCCGGGGCGGCGGATGCGGAAGTCGAGCTCGGCCGGCTGGTGGCCGAGGAGGCGGGTACGCGCTTCGACCTGGAGCGGGGCCCGCTCATCCGTGGCCGGCTCATCCGACGGGCCGCGGACGACCACGTGCTGCTCGTCACCATGCACCACATCGTCAGCGACGGCTGGTCGATGGGGGTGCTGACCCACGAGCTCTCCGCGCTCTACGCCGCCCATCGCGAGGGGAGGCCGGCGGAACTTCCCGCGCTGCCGGTGCAGTACGCGGACTACGCGGTCTGGCAGCGGCGCTGGGTGGAAGGCGAGGTGCTGGAGGCGCAGGCGGAGTACTGGACCCGCATGCTGGCCGGTGCGCCGGAGCTGCTGGAGCTGCCCACCGACCGCCCGCGTCCCGCGCGGCAGGACTTCGACGGCGCCACGCTGCCGGTGGAGCTGGACGCGGAGCTGACGGAGGCGCTGCGGACGCTCAGCCGCAGGCACGGCGCGACGCTGTTCATGACGCTCCTGGCCGGGTGGGCGACCGTGCTGGGC
>DATAAG010000601.1:0-2239 GCA_036260235.1 Longimicrobium sp. | reverse complement strand
GCGGGGGCGGAGGCGAGCGCCGGCGGGCGCGCCCCGGCATCGGCGCCGGCCGCGGCCCGCGCCTCGCCCGCCACGCTCACGCGCGGCTCCAGACCGGGACCGGAGATGCGCCGCAGCACCGGTCCGTCGGTCTCCTTCTGCAGCCAGAACTCGTAGTTCTTGTACTGGATCGGGTGGGCGAGCGCGAGGACGGTGGTGTACAGGCTGGTCGTGGTGGTGAACGCCTGCCACCGGGAGCTCGCGTAGCTGTAGGCGATGTAGTCGTGCGCGGAATCCGGCTCGGTGTACGCGGAGAACACCTTCATGATCTCCGCGTACGGGTGCTTGTGGCGGTTCCAGTAGCCGGCGCTCGCCACCGCGTTCTCGGCCGCGAGCAGCTCCGCGAACTTGCGCCCCAGCGAGTAGTCCAGGGTCCGGGGGTAGCCGGAGACGAACGACCGGAGCGAGCCGTGGTGCGGAACCGAGAGCGCGTAGACCGGCCGCACGGGCGAGCGGGTGCCGTAGGCCTTCAGCTTCGGGTTGATGAACTCGAAGGTCTCGTAGGTGGCGTCGCCGGGAAGGATGATGGTGTTGCCGCCGCACTCCACCACCACGCACGCCGAGGTTCCGTTGCGGCGCATCCCGCGGTCGCTGGAGCCCACGTCGATGTTGGATGCCAGGATGCGGATCGCCACCTCGCCCCAGGTCACCAGATCTTTCAGCGCCTTGGTGGGGCCCGGATAGTCGCAGCGGCCGTCCTCCAGCGGGATGACCTCCTCTCCGTCGGGCTGATCGGAGTACGCGGCGAACCGCCCCACCGCGGCCGACGCCGACTTGCCCCAGTCGGCCCCGCCGTACCAGATGGGCCCCACCTTCATGTCGATCTGCTTGTCCTCCACGGCCCACAGCAGGTAGTCGATCAGGGCCCAGTGGTCGGCGTCCTGGTGCGAGAAGATAGTGAAGTCGATGCGCGGTTCGCGGCCGGCGTCGATCAGCGCCTGCAGCCTGCCAGTCACGAACTTCACCGCGGGACCCACCAGCACCGCCTTCTTCTCCGCGCTCATGAACCACAGGTCCACGCCAAAGTCCAGCAGCGCCGTGGCCATGGGCGCGTCGCCGTCGTCCTGGTCCAGGTCGTAGAACTCCAGGAAGTTGGCCATCCCCTGGCCGCAGTACAGCACGGTGACGATCACCCTGCTCCCGCTCGCGTCGGGCATCCCCGCGCGCAGGTCCAGCACGGGCCGCTCCCGCGGCGGCTCCGCGCGCAGCGCGGCAAGGTCGATCTCGCTCATGCGCTCCCTCCCGTGGTCCGTGGCTCCGCAGCCGGCACGCCCGCGCCGCCCCCGTCCCCTTCCCCGCCCGCGGCGAGCGCCAGCGGCGCCGGGCCGCGCCGGGCGGCGAACATTCGCGCCTGCGGGGAGGGCTGTTGCTGCCGCTTCTCGTCCTTCTCCGCCGAGTACGCCGCGTACCACCCCAGCTTGGTGCGGCTGGTGGCGTCCGGGTTGCCGAAGAGGAGGATGTCGTTGTAGCCGGGGGGAAAGCTGATCCCCAGGAAGCGGAGCGCGAAGTTGCGGAAGCGCAGCATGTACTCGCGCGGGCCCGTGCCCTCGGCGACCACGAACTCGATGGTGCGGAAGCCCAGGCTCATCACCCCCTGCAGCGGCAGTTCCACGCCCAGCGCGTCCTTCACCCCCGGGAGCCGCACGCCCACGTAGACCGCCGGCGCGTCGCCGGTGCCGCCGCCGCTCCACGCCACCAGCAGGCGCAGGGCGAGCCCGGCGCTCCCCGCCAGCGCGCCCAGCGTCCCCAGGTCCACCTCGTACACCAGCCCGTACCACGGGTCGATCAGCCGCGACTGCTGGATCGGCCCCCCCGCGCTCACGTACCCCTGCGTGGACGGGTCCTGGGCGCTCTGCGCCGACTCCGGCAGGGCGGCGTCCGCCAGCCGCGGGTCGGGGGTGGCCAGGAAGCCCGTGAGGCGCAGGGGAAAGCCGGCGTACAGCGCGCCGGGGCGGGCACGGCTGTTGGCCAGGTCGAACGAGAGGGTTTCGGTGACGAGGGAGAAGACGGGCTTCCGCTCCGCCAGGGTGAACTCCATCACCACCCCCAGGTTGCCGAAGCGGAGCGCGCTCTCCGCCGGCCCCGGCGCCGGCGCGGCGCCCGCGGCCAGGGCGGCGGCGCGGGCCGCGCGGGCAGCGTCGGCGCGCGTCTCCTCGTCCACCTCCTCCGGCGTGCCGAAGGAGAAGGGGTCGAACGGGGT
>DATAAG010000600.1:0-2012 GCA_036260235.1 Longimicrobium sp. | reverse complement strand
GGGCAGGTACGCCGGGAGCGAGGACGTGGTGGTGGGAAGCCCGATCGCCGGACGCACGCGCCGGGAGGTGGAGGGGCTGATCGGCTTCTTCGTCAACACCCTGGTGCTGCGCACCGACCTGTCGGGAGACCCGAGCTTCCGCGAGACCCTGCGGCGGGTGCGGGAGGTCACGCTCGGCGCGTACGCGCACCAGGAGCTTCCCTTCGAGAAGCTGGTTGCCGAGCTGCAGCCGGAGCGCAGCCTGAGCCACTCGCCGCTCTTCCAGGTGATGTTCGAGCTGCAGAAGGGCGGGGGCGGGGGAGGCGCTCTTCCGGGGCTGAGCGTGCGCGCAGTCGGGGCGGAGCACGCGAGCGCGCAGTTCGATCTTTCCCTGGATCTCGCGGCGACCGCCAGGGGCCTGCGTGGCGGACTGAACTACAGCACCGACCTCTTCGAGCGCGGCACGGTCGAGCGGATGCTCGGCCACCTGGAGCGGGTGCTGGAGCAGGTCGCCGCGGACGCCGACGTGCGGCTTTCGCGGCTGGTGCTCGCCGGGCCGGAAGAGCGTGCCCAGGTCGTCGTGGAGTGGAACCGGACGGAGCGGCCGTTCCCGGAGGGCTGCATCCACCAGCTCTTCCAGGCGCAGGCCGAGCGCACGCCCGACGCGGCGGCCCTGGTCTGGGGCCGGGAGGAGTTGACGTACCGGGCGCTGGACGCGCGCGCCAACCAGCTGGCGCACCACCTGGCCGGGCTGGGCGTGGGGCCGGAGAGCCGCGTGGGGCTGCGCCTGGAGCGGAGCGTGGAGAACGTGGTCGCCACCCTGGCCGTGCTCAAGGCCGGCGGCTGCTGCGTCCCCGTGGACACCAGCTACCCGGCCGAGCGGATGGAGCTCATGCTGGCCGACAGCGGCGTCCGCGTCCTGCTGAGCGACGGAGAGCTCGCCGCCCCGCCGGCCGGATCGGGTCTCCACGTCGTCCGTCTCGACCAGCTGGCGGAGGGGCTCGCCGCCGGGCCGGATCACCCGCCGCGGGCGAACGCGTCGGCGCGGAACCTGGCCTACGTCTTCTACACAAGCGGGAGCACGGGGCGGCCGAAGGGCGTGATGATGGCCCACCGGGAGGTGGTGCAGTACGCAGCCTGCCTCCCCGAGACGATGCCGATCGGCCCCGGCGACCGCGTGGCGCAGGCGTCGAACGCGAGCTTCGATGCGGCGGTCTTCGAGATCTGGGGCGCGCTGCTGAACGGGGCCACGCTGGTGGGCATCGGCCGCGACGTCCTCCTCTCCGCGCCGCTGCTGGGGCAGGCTTTGCGCGGGCAGGGGATTACGCACCTCTACCAGACGGCGGCCCTCTTCAACCAGCACGTGCGCGAGCAGGTGGACGTCTACGCCGGCCTGCGCCAGCTGGTCTTCGGGGCCGAGGCCGTGGGGACGGAGAGCGTGCGCCGGATGCTGCGCTCCGGGAAGCCAGCTCGCGTGCTGCACGAGTACGGGCCCACCGAGGCGACCGTGTGGTGCACGCTCGAGGAGGTGGAGGAGGTGGCGGAGGACGCGCCCACGGTGCTGATCGGCAGGCCGATCCCGAACGCGCGCGCCTACGTCCTCGGCCCGGCGGGCGAGCCGCTCCCGGTGGGCGTCCCCGGCGATCTGTGCATCGGGGGGGACGGCGTGGTGCGCGGCTACCTGGGCCGGCCGGGGCTGACGGCCGAGCGCTTCGTCCCCGACCCGTTCGCCGCGGAGCCCGGCGCGCGGATGTACCGCACCGGCGACCGGGCGCGGTGGAAGGCCGAGGGGAAGCTGGAGTTCATGGGCCGCCTGGACGACCAGGTGAAGATCCGCGGCTTCCGGATCGAGCCGGGGGAGGTGGAGGCGGCGATTGCCGCGTATCCGGGGGTGCGCGAAGCCCGGGTGATGATGCGCGAGGACCAGCCGGGAGACAAGCGGCTGGTGGCGTACGTGGTGGGGAGCGTGGAGATCGACGGGCTGCGCGCGCACCTGCGCCAGAGCCTGCCGGAGTACATGGTGCCGCAGGCGA
>DATAAG010000599.1:0-1522 GCA_036260235.1 Longimicrobium sp. | reverse complement strand
GCTGATCCCCAGCGCCGCGGCCAGCCCACGCACGCGGATGCGGCCCCGCGCGCGCTCGATCAGCCGCACCCCTTCCGCGGCGGCCGGGTCGGGGCGCGCGGCGCGCGCGGTGAGCATCTCCCGCAGCACGGCCTCCATCGCCGCGGCGCGGGCGGCGGTCGGCGGCGTACCGGCCAGGCGCTCCAGCGCTTCGGCGGCGCGCGGGCCCCAGAGCGCGTCCAGCGGCACGTCCCGCGCGCCGAGCTCGGCCGCGGGGACGCCCAGCAGCGCCGCCATCCCCCCGGGGCGCAGCGTCACGGTGACGTGCTCCACCCGCCCCGCCACGTGGATGAGGTTCGGCTCGCACCGCGCGCCCGCGGCCACGGCGGCCGCCCCGGCGCTCCCCGGCACCGCCGGCGGATCGCCCAGGTTGAAGATCAGGTGCACGCCCCCGTCCGGCAGCACCCGCTCCACCAGCGGACGCGCGGGATCCACCCACTCGTGGCCGAAGTGGATGCGCTCCACGAAGTCGTGCAGCGACGGCCCGGGCGCGACCGCCGCGAACACGCCGGCGGGCGCGTCCGGCGGCTGCCAGAACAGCGCCTCGTTGCCCGTGTGCAGGTACATCCGTTCCGCGGTGCTTTCCATCGCTCCGGTCCGGCGGGTCCGCGAACGCATCGGCGGCGGCGAAAAGTATACCAGATCCGGAAAAACGCCTGTCATTCTGAGTCCTTGACTGCTGCGCCAATCCTGTAGGACGAAAGACGTCTCGCACGAATCTCTCGTCCCCAACAACCTCCCCCAGGGGTTTTTGGGGGAGGTGGGCGAGTAATGCGAGCCCGGAGGGGGCGCGGCGGCTCACACCGGACCTTTCCATTCAGGGAGCGCCCGCGCCGAACCGACGGATGAGCACGGAGCGCGTGGCGCGACCGAAGAATCTCCCGCCCCTCGCGCCGAACCCGCCCCGGACATCGTCCGGGGAACTCACCGTGGCCGCGAGATCCTGCCGCCCAGCGTACAGATTCTTCGGTCGGCGCGCATGCTCGTGAGCGGTCGGCAAGACCCGGGGGGCGCCTCCCTGAATGGAAAGGGTCTGGTGCGATCCGCCGCGCCCCCTCCGGGCTCGCATTACTCGCCCACCTCCCCCAAAAACCCCTGGGGGAGGTTGAACTGCTCTTTCGTCCTACAGGGTCGGGCGCAGCCGGCGGGTGACTCAGAATGACAGTTTATCCGGATTCGGTATTAGCCTGCATCCTCATCCACAGGAACACCCCGGCGCTATCTTCATCCAGAAACGAGGCGTCGTTTTCCTGAGGGAGGCGCCGCTCTGGGCCTTGCCTTCGCCTCCAAAGCCATGGCGCCGACCGAAGGATCTTCCGGCCGAACCGCGGGCCGGGCTCCGTGCATGAGACCAGCCCCGCGGCCCGGAGCTCGGCCCGCCAGGTACTCCGCCGTGCGCACCAGCCCGGGGCTAGGCGTGGCGCGGCCCTGCAGGGAGTCGTGGGCCAGCGCCTCGACCACGGCGCGCAGGCTCTCGCTCCCC
>DATAAG010000598.1:0-3642 GCA_036260235.1 Longimicrobium sp. | reverse complement strand
GTCGCCGGGCGGATGCCGGGGCACATGAACGTGCTGCTGGCGGAGGCGAACGTGCCGTACGACCGGCTGTACGACCTGGAGGAGATCAACGACCGCTTCGACCAGGCGGACGTGGTGCTGGTGATCGGCGCCAACGACGTGGTGAACCCTGCCGCGCGCACGGACCCGTCGTCGCCGATCTACGGGATGCCGATCCTGAACGCGGACCACGCGAAGAGCGTGATCGTCCTCAAGCGCAGCATGGCCGCCGGCTACAGCGGCGTGGAGAACGAGCTCTTCTACCACCCCCGCACCGCCATGCTCTTCGGCGACGCGAAGAAGACCATCGAGAAGCTGGTGGCGGAGGTGAAGGCGCTGTGAGAGTGCGTAAGCGCGGGAGTGCGGGAGTGCGGGAGTGCGTGAAGACGCCCGGGAGAAAAGAGAGGACGCGGAGGCGTGATGCCGCTCTCCGCGTCCTCTCTTTCTTCCTCCGTGCCCTCCGTGGGATCCTCATCCATCTGCGCGCACGGAATCGGGGGACTGGTACGCGTGTGCGTCGTGCAGCTCCCTTTCCGTCGTGCCGCCGGAACGCCTGGTCGCGGATGGCTCCACGATCAGGCGCTCCGGCTCGTCGGCGTTCTCGCCCCTGGGGTCGGGCAGCTACGCCTCCAGGGCTCGCGTCCCCGTCACGTCAGGGGTGAGGCCGTCGTCGGAGCGGGCCATGAGCCCCCTCACGCGCCAGCTCGCGTCCGACGACGGATCGGTCGCTCTGCACGAATCGCGCGAACTCCACGTCCGTACCCCCGCTCAGGCGAGCTCCGGCGGCATGCTGCGGTCTTCGCGAATCCCCGACAGCGAGGCGCCCACGGAGCGGGCGCCGGGCCCCATGCCGAAGCGGGCGAACGCCTGCCACACCGCGCGCAGGATCGCGGTATGCCCGCCCTCCACCTCCGGCAGCGCGCCGGCGCGGCGGCGGGCCTCCAGCGCGGCCAGGATGCCGTCGCGGGAGGACAGGAAGCTGGGGTTGGCCGGGGTGAGCTTCATCCCGTCCACCACCAGTTGCCACCCCAGCTCGTGGCCGGCCTCCCGGGAGCCCAGCAGCGCCCCCAGGTTGCGGTTCATCTGCATCAGCGTGGCGCACCACACCTCGCCGATGTCGTGCACCCGGGTGAGGCGGGTGCCCACGTGGCCGTAGGTGAAGGGGTAGTTCTCGTCGTACGGGGCGCTGCGGATGCCGGTGTTCAGCCCCGTCACCCAGTCGCCGGTCACCAGGCGGTCCGGCCGCGGCCGGCCGTTCTGGTCCGTCCCGTAGCTCTGTACGGTCAGCGCGAAGTAGTCGCTCCACCCCTCGCCCTGGCCCCGGCTCTGCGGCTGCTGCAGCCCGCGCGCGTCGCGGCGCCCGCCCACCAGCCGGTTGCTGACCCCGTGCACGAACTCGTGGAACACCACGTCCGCGTCCAGCGCGGTGTGCCGGTTGGTGCGGGAGACCAGCCCCATGTTCATCAGCGCCCGCTGGCCGTCGGCCAGGGTGAGCATGTTGGCCGTACCCTCGACCGGGCCGGGGTGCGCCCGCGCCACCACGGCGTCGCCGGGGAGGCCGTTCCCCAGGAAATTCACCTCCTGGAAGTTGGACGCCTCGTCGAAGCCCAGCATGTAGAAGAAGTTGTGCATGTAGTTGCAGAAGTAGAAGATGTTGAGGATCTTCTGCTCGTCCCCCTCCTCCTCCTGCGGATCGAAGACGGCGACCCCGTTCTCCACGCGGTGCGCGCGCAGCGACTCCGTCGTCGCGCCCTTGACCGCCAGCACGTTGTTGCCGCGGGTGAACAGGTCCTCTCCGCGGCACCAGGGGCGCGGAAACTCCGGGTCGCTCACCTGGGGCGGCCGCGCGAACGGATACTCGTTCACGGGGCGGGGAAAGTCCGTCATCTTCCGCGCCTCCGCCGCCGGGTTGAAGCGGAACACGTTCCCCCGGAAGGCGCGCGGCGCGTCCGCCGCGGCCTCGTTCACCCCGCCTTCCTCCGGCGCGCGGCCGGTACCCGATGCGAGCGGAGCACCTCCCTCCGAGAAGTGGAAGTCCGTGTCCTGGGCGTACAGGATCTCCGGCTCCCCGGAGCTGGTCTCGGCCCCCGCCGAGTTGCGTCCGTCGGCGGCCACCACCACCACGTACTGCGACGTGTAGCCGCGGAGGGTGAAGACGAAGTGCCATCCCAGCCGGGTGTCCGGCCCGGTGTAGAACAGCACCAGGTGGCCGGGAACCGGCTCGGCGAACGCGGACGACTGGAGCACCGTGGGATGAGCGGGGAGCGGGAACGAGGCGACCACCCGCAGCGGCTCCGCCGCCTCCACGCGCTGCGGCTGCACGGGCTGTCCCCACCCGTCCACCGCGTCCTCCGGCTCGTCCGACGACTCCGCGATGTAGCGGGCGGCGGCGTTGGCCGCGTCGGTCACGGCCAGCTTGGGCTGTACGTCCACCGTCGTGTCCAGCGACACCGAGTCGCCGGCGATGTCCAGCACGTTGCCGTCCCCGTCGAAGCGGACGGTGCGCTGCATCTGGAACACGGGGATCCCCCTGTGCTGCTGCTGCATGTGCACCGCGTAGCCGGTGTGGCCGCCGAGCGCCTCCACGTGCGTGTCGGGCACCATCTCCGGCGGGGTGCCGCCGGGGCCGCTTCCCAGGTCGAACGACGCCTCGGCCGGCGTGGCGCGCAGCGCCTCTCCCGCCGCCTGCATCTGCAGCACGGCGGTCTCGATGAGTGCGGCGGAGAAGGCGGGGGAGCCGGGCTGCGGGGCATCGGCTCCGGTCAGCCCCGCGGCCGCGGCGTCGGCAAAGCCGGACGCCTGCGCCACGGGCGCCAGGCGCTCGGGGGTGCCGGTGAAGGGGTTCACCCGGCCCACGTCCACCTGCTGCTCTCCGGGCGTGGCGGCCAGGCTGGCCGCCGCGGCCTCCGCCTGGTCCGTGCTGACCCGCTGGAACGAGTAGTCGCGCAGATCGATTCGCTTCACGGTTGCCTCGCTGGGAAGAAGGGGGGAACGGGTCGGCTACATGCTTGCCGTGACCCAGGCGGCGGCGCCGACGGCGCGCGCGATGTCGGCGGCGTACTCGAAGTCTACGAAGGTGTCTCCGTCGCGGTGGTAGTTGGGGTTCGGCTCGGGCGCCGGCGCGGAGGGATCCGGGCCCGCGAAGAAGTCCTCGGAGACGGCGCAGGCGGCGTAGCCCCGCTCCTGGAACGAGGCGTGGTCGCTGCGCCGCTCCGCGGGGTCGCGGTCGGCCCCGGACGGGCCGCGGCTCAGGTACAGCTGCGGCGGCGGCAGCGTGGAAGACACCTGGGGCGTCAGGCGGGCCACCCGCTCCGCCAGCACGCGCGAGCGCTCCTGCACCTCCGGCAGGGGCCAGTAGCCGGCGTGCACCTCGAACGCCCGCGGGTCCTTCGCGTTGAAGCCGATCATGTCCATCTGGAAGGCGGCCACGATCGGCGCGCCGACGGCGGCCTGGTCGCGCACGTACGCCTTGCTCCCCACCAGCCCGTGCTCCTCGGCGTTGAACAGCACGAAGCGCAGCGTGCGCCGGGGCGGCCCGCCGGCGGCGGCCGCCGCCAGCGACTCGGCGATGGCGAGCACCCCCGCCATCCCGCTGGCGTCGTCGTCGGCGCCGGGAGCGGGGTC
>DATAAG010000597.1:0-6285 GCA_036260235.1 Longimicrobium sp. | reverse complement strand
CGGGCGGGCTCGGGGCGGCGCCTCCCTCAGGATGACAGGTTGCCGCTGGGATTGAAAAAATAAAAAATGAAAACAAACGGCCCCGAAGGATGATCCTCCGGGGCCGTCGCCCGCTATTCCCTATTCCCTGTTCCCTGTTCCCTGTTCCCTGTTCGCTATTCCCTGGCCCCGTGCAGCCGGGCCTCCCCCTCCAGCCCCGGGCTGCCGGCGCCGGGGTCAGCGGGAGATCGGGAAAGCGCAGCCTTCTCTCGCTCATCGAGGCGCCGCGCAGATCCTTCCATGCGGATCACGTGCTGCTTGCACGGCGTCATGCTCGCCGGGATCAGATCCTGGCCCACCACAGACTTGGGGAAGAAGGTAAATCATAGCAACAGAACAAGATGCGCCGCGTGAGGGACGAAACTTGCGAGGTTCCCGATGCGTACAATATCGGCGGCAACCTTTCGAACCGAGGCGTCGACGATGCGCACGCTGATTGTCTCACTCACCCTGGTCCTTCTGTCGGCCGGTCCTTCCGCCGAGGCCTCTGCCCAGCGTGGCGGCGGCCTGATATTCAGGCGTCCCGCTCCCGTGATCCGTGCACCCCGGCCGCTTCCCGCGCCCCGGCCGGCAATTCCGTCGTATCGCGAGCGGCAGTACGACGACTGGGATCTGGATCTCGATTCCGATGACGACAGCACCCGGAACGTGCCCCGTCGGACGGGGATCGGGCCCTGGGCAGATCCTCATCTACCCCGTTCGTTCGACGAGCCGCCCGTCTACACGTTGACGTACCGGGTCGTGGGAGAGATGAACGTGCGGTTTCGCCCCGGAGTGGAATGGCCGTCCATCGGGCACCTGACTCCTGGCGAGCGCGTGAATCTAACGCCGCCCGATGAGAACGGCTGGTCGCAGCTGGTCCGCCAGGGCCGGAAGATGGGTTACGTGTACGCGCGCAGCCCGCGTCTGCAGCGGGAGCGTTCGCCCCTCGCAAGGACGCGTCCGATCGGCATCGGGATTCTCCCTCTCAACTGACCCGCCCAGCGAGAAAGAAAACGGCCCCGGAGGCTGATCCTCCGGGGCCGTCGCCCGCTATTCCCTGTTCCCTACTCCCTGGCCCCGTGCAGCCGGGCCTCGCCCTCCAGCCCCCGGCCGCCGGCGCCGGGGGTCAGCGGGAGCTCGGGAAAGCGCAGCCTTCCCTCGCTCATCGACGCCCCGCGCAGGGCGATGGAGAGCGCCTGGTCGATCGACTCCACCGGGTTCACCTCCATCTGCTGCAGCACGTCCTGCGGCAGGTCGTCCAGGTCCGCCTCGTTCTCCTTGGGCAGGATGATGGCGCGGATGCCGGCGCGGTGGGCGCCCAGCAGCTTCTCCTTCACCCCGCCGATGGGCAGCACGCGGCCGGTCAGCGTCACCTCGCCCGTCATCGCCACGTCGTTGCGCACGGGCATGCCGCTGAGCGCCGAGACCAGCGCCGTGGTCATGGCCACGCCCGCACTGGGGCCGTCCTTGGGGATGGCGCCCGCCGGCACGTGGATGTGCAGCTCCGACCCCCACGCCTTGCGCGGGTCGATGCCGTAGCGGGCGGCGTTGGCGCGCGCGTACGTCAGCGCGGCGCGCGCCGACTCCTTCATCACGTCGCCCAGCTGCCCGGTGAGCACCAGGTTGCCGAAGCCCGGCTGCGCCTGCTCCGGCTCGCCCGCGGCGGCGGGCACCGGCGCCCGCTGCTGCGCGGAGACCTCGATGAACATGATGTCGCCGCCCACGGGGGTGTAGTACATCCCCGTGGCCACGCCCACCAGGTCCTCGGCGCCGGCGCGCTCCGGGTGCACCTTGCTGCGGCCCAGGAAGTCCTTGATGACGTCGGCCTCCACCACCACGCGGTCCGTTCCGCCGCTGGCGATGCGGCGGGCGGCCTTGCGCGCCACCTTGCCCAGCTCGCGCTCCAGCTGCCGCACCCCCGCCTCGCGGGTGTATTCGCTGATCACGCTCTCCAGCGCCGGCTCGGTGACCTCCAGCTCGCCCTCGTGCAGCCCCGCCTGCTCCGTCTGGCGCGGCAGCAGGTAGGTCTGGGCGATGGCCTTCTTCTCCATCTCGGTGTAGCCGCGGAACTCCACCGCCTCCATGCGGTCGTACAGCGGCGCCGGGATGTTCTGCGTGTAGTTGGCCGTGGCGATGAACAGCACCTCGCTCAGGTCGAACGGTACGCCCAGGTAGTGGTCCGTGAACTCGTGGTTCTGCGCCGGGTCCAGCACCTCCAGCAGGGCGCTGGACGGGTCGCCCTGGTAGCTGACGCCCAGCTTGTCCACCTCGTCCAGCAGGATCACCGGGTTGCGCGCCTTGGCCTGCTTGAGCGCCTGCACGATGCGCCCGGGCATGGCCCCCACGTACGTCCTGCGGTGGCCGCGGATGTCGGCCTCGTCGCGCACGCCGCCCAGGGCGATGCGCACGTACTTGCGCCCCAGCGCCCGCGCGATGGACTTGGCGATGGAGGTCTTGCCCACGCCCGGAGGCCCGGCGAAGAGGAGGATGGGCCCCTTGGCCGTGGCCTTCGCCTTGGCCTCGGAGATCTCCTTCTCCAGCACCTCGGGCGCCTGCTCCGCCTCCGTCCCCTCCAGCGCCTCGGACTCGGCGGCGGCCTCTTCCTTCACCTCGGCCTCGGCGCGGCGCGCGGCCAGCTGGCGCACGGCCAGGAACTCCAGCACGCGGTCCTTGACGTCCTCCAGCCCGTAGTGGTCCTCGTTCAGGATGGTCTCGGCGCTGGGCAGGTCCAGCGAATCCTCCGTGCGGATGTTCCACGGCAGGTCCGCCATCCACTCCAGGTAGGTGCGGATGACCTGGTACTCGGCGCTCTGCGGGTTGGTGCGCTCCAGCCGCGACAGCTCGCGGTCCGCCTCCTCGCGCGCCGCCTCGGGCAGTTCCAGCGAGTCCAGCTTCTGCTTGAGCTCCTCCAGCTCGGCGCCCTCGTCCTCCTCGCCCAGCTCGCGCTGGATGGCCTTCATCTGCTCGCGCAGCAGCATCTCGCGCTGGCGCTCGCCCAGCTCCTCCTGCACCTGCTGCTGGATCTCCTCCTGCGCCTCCATCAGCGCCAGCTGCCGCTGCACGATGAGCAGCAGCGAGCGCAGCCGCTCCTCCACGGAAAGGCTCTCCAGCAGCTTCTGCTTGGCCTCGGGGGCCATCTCCACGTAGAAGCCCACCAGGTCGGCAAAGGCGCCGGGCTCGGTGACGCCCTCCATGATCTGCTGCAGCATCTCCGCGGGAATGCCGCGGCGGCGCCCCAGCTCCGCGGCGCGGTCGCGCAGCTCGCGGTACAGCGCCAGGAACGCGGGGTCCTCCGGGTTCACCGGCTCCAGCTCCGTCATCTCGCGCACGTGGGCGGTCAGCCCGCGGCCGTTGTCCACGAACTGCAGCGCCATCGCGCGCGCCTCGCCGTGGATGAGCAGCTGCACGCCGCCGCCGCCCTTCTGCACCTGCGCGATGCGCACGATGGTGCCCACGCCGTACAGGTTCTCGGGCTCCACCTCGTCGCGGTTCTCGCGCTGCGCGATGGCCAGCATGCGGCGGTCGCCCGCGAGCGCCGCCTCCACGGCCTGCAGCGTCCCCGGCCGGCCGGCCGAGATCGGCTGGGCCGTGCCGGGGAAGATCACCGTCTCCCGCAGGGGGAGTACGGGAAGCATCGTCTTCTCGCTCATTCTGTCTCGCTCTCCCATTCGGTTGCGGCGGACCGTGTGCCCGCCGCCTGCTGGAAGCGCCCGTTCGCATCTTCCCTGCCGCGCTCCGATACCCCCGAGAGACCATTCGGTTGCATGCTAAACCTTTGTCTTGCCTGGGCTTGATCCACTTTTCCCCTCCGCTGCCATTCCGGCCGGAGCGGGCGCGTGAAGGTGCCGCTTCGGCGCGCAACTGCCGGTACGGCACGAGGTTCATGCCTGCCGTCGCCGTCCGGCATCCCGGCCCAGCCCCGCCGATCCGTACGCGCCCCTCCGGCAACAACGTTCGAGGCAGAGCACGCTGGGACAGGAGAGCGGGCGCAGAGGACATCCGGAGCGCTTCCCTGCGGCCTCCGCCCTTCCGGGGGAATCTTCCGAGTGCCGCGGGGTCCCACGCGAAGGTTGTTGTATCCCGCACCCATCGCGACTAACTTTATCAACGACCATTTCGGGCGATTTTAATGCGAATGGCAGATCCGGGTACGCCAAATCCCGCGGAAGCGGCCCGGCGCACCCGTGCGCGGCGGGGATGTGGCCCGGGCGGTGTGCTCCCACCAGCGTGAAGCCGACCATGTGCGGAATTGCCGGGATCGTCTCTCTCTCCCGCGAGCCGGTGCAGGAGTGGGAGATCGCGTCCATGCTGCGGCGGCTGGAGCACCGCGGGCCGGACGACGAAGGGGTGCTGCTGGAAGGCCCCGTGGGGCTGGGCCACCGGCGGCTGGCCGTCATCGACCTGTCGCCCGCCGGCCGGCAGCCCATGTTCTCGGACGACGGCCGCTACGCCATCGTCTACAACGGGGAGGTCTACAACTACCTGGAGCTGCGCGACGAGCTGGCGCCGGAGTTCGCGTCCCGCACCCGCACGGACACGGAGGTCCTGCTCAACGCCTACCGCAGGTGGGGGGAGGAGTGCCTGCACCGGCTGAACGGCATGTTCGCGTTCGCCATCTGGGACCGCGTGGCGGGCCGGCTCTTCTGCGCGCGCGACCGCTTCGGCGTCAAGCCCTTCTACTACGCCCGGGAGCGGGGACGGCTGCTGTTCGCGTCGGAGATCCCGCCCCTCCTGCGGCTGCTGCGCGGCCCCGTGGCGCCCGACGACCAGGCGGTGTTCGACTTCCTGGTCTTCAACCGCATGGACCACTCCGACGCGACGCTGTTCCGGGAGGTGCGCAAGCTCCCGCACGGGCACACCCTCACGGTGCAGGACGGCAAGGTGCGGGTGCGGCGCTGGTACGACCTGGCGGCCCGCGTCGGCGACCCGTTCCCGGGGCCGGACGAGTTCCGCGAGACGCTGAGCTCCGCCGTGGGGCTGCGCCTGCGCGGCGACGTGCCGGTGGGGGTGTGCCTGAGCGGCGGCCTGGATTCCTCCGCCATCGTCTCGCTGCTGGCGCGGGACCACGGCCGGGCGGACGTGCACACCTTCTCCGCCGTCTACGGCCCTGGGGTGCCGGGGGACGAGTCGAGGTTCATCGACCTCTACCGGCCGCGGCTGCCCAACATGTTCACGGTGGTGCCCACCGCCGGGTCCCTGCTGGCGGACCTGCCCGCGCTCGTGCGGGCCCACGCGGAGCCGCTCCCCTCCTCGTCGCCGTACGCCCAGTTCAAGGTGATGGAGCTGGCGCGGCGGCACGTGGTGGTGACGCTGGACGGACAGGGCGCCGACGAGCAGCTCGCCGGCTACCCGTACTTCTTCGGGATGCTCTTCAAGGAGCTCCTGCGCCGGGGCCGCGCCGGGCGGCTGGTCCGGGAGCTGGTGCAGTACGCGGCGCGGCACCGGTCGCTGCAGGGCGTCGGGGCGCTGGGCTACTTCCTGCTGCCGCCCGGCCTGCAGACCCGGGCGCGCGCCGGCGCCGCCGGGTGCCTGCTGCCCGGCTTCTACCGGGCGCACGCCGGGAGCGGCGGGGTCGCGGAGAGCCTGTACCAGGCGAATTCGCTGCGCGGCTCCCTGCTGGACCACTTCGAGCACAAGCTGGAGCACCTCCTCAAGTGGTCAGACCGCAACTCCATGCACTTCGGGGTGGAGTCGCGCACGCCCTTCCTGGACTACCGGCTGGTGGAGCGGACGCTGGCCCTGGGGAGCGAGCAGGTGATCCGGGACGGGATGACCAAGCACGTGCTGCGGGAGTCCATGCGCGGCATCCTGCCGGAGCCCATCCGGACGCGCCGCGACAAGGTCGGCTTCGCCACGCCGCAGGAGGAGTGGCTCCGCGCCCCGGCGTTCGCCGCGCTGGCCCGCGAGCTCCTGGGCTCGGAGAGCTTTCGCGCGCGCGGCTACGTGGATGCGCGGAAGGCGCTCGCCGTCCACGAGCGGCACCAGCGCGGCGAGGTGAACGCCGCGCGTGACATCTGGAAGTGGGTGCAGCTGGAGCTGTGGTTCCGGGAGGTGGTGGATCCGCAGCACGCGGGGGCCTGCCCCGCCCCGCCGCCGGCTGCCGGGGTGGCGAGCCCTGGCGGGGGGCAGCCCGCGCACGAGGCCGTGAGCGGCCCGGCCGGGTGAGCGGCCGCGTCACGGAAACGCTCTCGCGCCCCGGGCCGCGGAGGTTCACGCACCCACGCCGCCCCATCGCTCCGGCTCCCCCGCCGGGGAGTCCGCTTC
>DATAAG010000596.1:0-3019 GCA_036260235.1 Longimicrobium sp. | reverse complement strand
CCCCCTCTCGTTCCAGCGCCGCGCCCTCTGCGTGAAACGCGTCGGGGCGAAGGCGCGGGCTACCGCAGCCGGCCGCGGATCTGCTCCGCCTGCTGCAGGTGCGCGGCGACGGCGGTGCGCATGCCGCGCATCACCTGCGTGATGTCGTCGCCCAGGCCCTCCTGCGCCAGCATGCGGTCGATCTGCTGCAGCGCGTACCGGTGGGCGCCGATCTGCGCGTCCATGTAGGAGGCGTCGAACTGCGGGCCGTTGATGCCCTGCAGCACCTGCAGGTTGCGCGCGTTCGACTCCATCACAGGGCGGCTGACGGGGTGCCCCATCAGCGCCGCCTGCAGCTGCTGCACCATCTCCGGCGTCACCTGCGGCATGCCGGCGTGCCCCTGGCCGTGCTGCATGCCGTGGTGCCCGGCGTGCGCGTCGCCCTGGCCGCTGCCCTGCTGCGCCACGCCCACGGCCCCGACGCTGCCGCCTGCCCGCTGCGTCTTGGTCTGGTCCACCTCCACCTGCGCGTTGCCGGCCCCGTGCGCAGGGGCCAGCGCGCCTTCGCGGGTGCCCGCGTCACCCGGGTCGCCCGGGTTGCGGCCCTGCTGCTGCGCGACGCCCACGGCGCCGACGCTGCCGCCCGCCCGCTGCGTCTTGGTCTGGTCCACCTCCACCTGCGCGTTGCCCGGGCCGTACGCCGGCGGCAGCCCGCCGGAGCGCGTGCTCGCGTCGCCCTGGCCGTGGGCCATGTGCGGCAGCAGCCCGCTGTTCTCCGTCTGCATCAGCATCTCGCGGGTGTGCAGCGCGTTGCTGTGGTCGGAGATCATCTGCTGCGCGTAGGCGCGCACCTCGGGGTTGGTGGCGCGCTCCACGGCCAGCATGGACTGCTGCACTTCGCCGACGTCCACCGCGCTGGCGAACGCGTGCACCGCGCGGTCGTTCTGGTCGCTCGCCTCGGCGGCCTGCGCCGCCGCGCCCATGGGCAGCGCCGCCACCGCCGCGGCCAGCACCATCCCCTGCATTGCCCTTCTCATCAGCAACCTCCCGCTCACGTTTCACCCCGTCGCCGCCCGGATCACCCGCGCCCGGGCCGGCCCTCTTCGTCGATTTTGGGGGACGGGTGCCGTTGCAAACATCGGGCACAAACGGCGTTCAGCCGCGCGGCAGGCCCAGCCGGTGAACCAGAGGAACAGGGAACAGGGAAGAGGGAATAGGGAATAGGGAATAGGGAATAGGGAATAGCCTGCAACGGCGAGGTTACAGGGGACAGGTTATAGGAGACAGCCTGCAACAACAGCCTGAGTCGCATCCACCATCACTCCATCACTCCATCACTCCATCACTCCATCACCCCCTCACCCTTCACCCCCACGGAGACCCCCGCCGCCGCGCGGCTCGCCCCACGGGCCATTGCACGGGACATTTCCGGGCGCTACTCTCGCCGTCGCGGGTGCGGACGCACTGCGGCCCGCGGGGGACCGGGAAGACGACGGCCGAAAGTCGGGCGGAAGGCACGCCGCGCGGCCCGGATCAGGGGGAAACGCACATGGACCGTCCTGCGCGGCGAGGCGGCATTCTGCCCGCTCCTGCGTGCGATCTGCTGGACCGCCTGACGGCGGAGATGGACGTGCCGTTCACGCTCACGGACCTGCATGGCGCGGTGGTGGCCTCCACGGCCGGGCACCCCGCCGGCCAGGTGCAGCGCGGCGCGGTGCAGGCGCTGGAGAACGGTCCCCGGCTGCAGGCGGGGGGAGACGCCCCGCCGGGCGCCTACGTCCCCCTGCGGCTCTCCGGCCGCATTGCCGGGGTGCTGATCGCCCACGGGCCGCCGGAGCGGCTGGGCGAGATCACCCGGGCCGCCGCGGTGGCCATCGGCCTGGCGCTGGACTTCGCGGAGGCGGCGTCGTCGCTGGGGCGCGAGAACGTGAACCCGGGATGGCTGCTGTACCGCCTGCTGCGCGGCTCGCGCGAGGAGGCGCTGCACGCCCGGGTGGTGGCGGCCATCTACGGCTGGGACCTGTGGGCGCAGCGGGTGGCGGTGGTGGTGATGACCCCGCCGGCGCAGCGGCAGGCCCTGGCCGCGGAGCCCGTGGAGGTGATGGCGCGGCTGCTGGGGTCCGCCGCCCGCACGACGCCGTTCGGGCAGCTGGACGACGGGCAGTGGGTGGTGCTGCCGGAGCACGAGTCGCGGGAGGCGCGCGGGCGGGTGCGGCAGCTGGCGGAGAGCATCCGCGCGCACCTGGGGGCGGCGGAGGTGCACGTGGGAATCGGCGAGCCGCACCCCGACGTGGCCCCGGTGCTGGCGGTGCGCCGGTCGTACCGCGAGGCCATCTACGCGGCGCGGCTGGGGCCCCGGCTGCGCTCCGGGCCGGGGGTGCACGAGCTGCGCGCGCTGGGCTCCGCCGCCTTCTTTGCGCCCAGCAGCCCCAGCCGGCGCAACCTGGCGGCGCTGGTGCTGGAGCCGCTGCGCGACATCCCCGCGGTGACGGAGACGCTGCGGGCGTACCTGGCCAGCAACATGTCGGTGGCGGACACGGCCGCCACCCTGGGGGTGCACCGCCACACGGTACGCAACCACCTGGAGCGCGTCTTCGACCTCACGGGGCTGGACCCCCGCGCGCTGGAGGGCGCGGTGCAGCTCAAGCTGGCCCTGCTGGTCGCGGCGTCGGACCCCGGCCTGCGCGAGCCGTGAGCGGCTCCTGACGTTCCTCCGGGGAGCGTGGACTCTCCCTGAGGGCGATGCTGAACCTTGGCCCGGGCGATTTGTCTTCCTGCGGGAGCGACACACCGGATCAGCGGCCGGCACGCCCCTCTGCGCGCGGCCGAAGGATCGTCTCTCATTCACCTGGAGGCCGGGTTCTGCCGGGCCAGATCCGTCGGCCGGCGCCAGGGTGCCGTACGGGCGGAAGGTCGGGCGCGGCGCCTCCCTCGGGTAGATGGGGCGCGGGTGAAGTCGGCAACACCCTCTCGGGAAGACAGATCGCCTGAGACGGCAACCTCCTTCGCCGCGCGATGCGTTCGGCATCACCTTTTGACG